>JALOQY010000517.1 GCA_025459285.1 Planctomycetota bacterium
CCCTCCACCTGCTCGGGGGCCCCGAAATCGGGGGTGTAGCCGGACGGGTCGGGGCTGCCGTCGGGCTTGAGCTTCGAGAGGCCGAAGTCCACCAGCGTCGCGATGTGCGTGTCGAAGTTCACGATGATGTTGGCCGGCTTCACGTCGCGGTGCACGATGCCGGCGAAGTGCAGGTAGTAGAGGGCGGAGAGGACCCGCTGCGCGATCCAGCAGACGGTCTCGGCGTCGAGGGGGCCGGCCTCCCGGACCCGGGCGGCCAATTCCTCCCCCGGGACGTAGGTCATGACCATGACGAGGTCGCCCTCGTCGGTCGTAGCCACGTCCTTGACGGTGGGCAGCGCCCAGTGGTTCACGTCCCACAGCAGGCCCGCCTCGTTCAGGACGATCTTCTGCGCCTCGGGGCCGCGGAAGTGGGACAGCTTGAGGACGACCTTCTTCCCGAGGAGGGCGTGCTCGCCGAGGTAGGTTTTTCCGAAGCCGCCCTCGCCGAGGAGCTTCAGGACCTTGTAGTTGCCGATCATCGCTTCTTCTCGTCGATGTCCACCGACATCCGCGAGAGGATCTGCTTCAAGGCCCTCTCGATCCGGCCGATCCCCGGGACCGTCTCGAGACGGATGGCCTTCCCCTCCCCGGGCGGGAGGAAGACCAGCGTCCCGGAGCGCAGCATCGCGTACTCGGCGAGGTCCTCGATCTCGCTGGTGAAGCGGAGGTTCTGGGCCGGCCACCGCTCGACGTTCCCCATGACCCCGTGGTGGTGGATCAGGAGGTTCTGGTTCACCTCCCACCAGTCGGTCCGCGTGCGCAGGAACATCAGCACGAACAGGAGGAGGAGGACGCCGGCGATGCCCAGGTAGAACTCGGCGTTCGCCGCGGGCCCCAGGCTCCGGACGACGGAGGTGAGCCAGTGGAACACGCGGATGTCGTACTTCTCCCCGAGGAACAGGGCGAGGAACACGGCCGCGAGGACCGCGAACGCCCCGGCGAGCGAGGTGACGCGGCTGAACTGGAAGGTCATGACCGCGAGGTTCGCCCCGAACACGACGAGCCAGGCCGTGGCCAGGGCGTGGGCCCGGGAGGAGTCCGTTTCTCCCCACCGCCAGACCAGGAGGCCGAAGACGACGGAGAGCAGGAGGGTCGGGTACAGCAGCACCGACTTGGGCCAGGGCCGGATCACGACCCGTTCGGTCTCGTGCCTGGCGCGTTCCGATCCCTTGTCTTCGCCCATCTCTTCCCTCCTCGCCGGAACTGACCCCGGCCCCGCTCCCGGTCCATCCTCGGACGTCGAAGGCCGGACGCCGGGCGGATCTTGGCCGCCGGAGGTCGGTCGTTGCCTCAGGCTCTCCCTTCGCCGCCCTCCTTCTTCTCCAGGAACAGCCTCCAGCTCCCCACGGCCACCACGCTCACCAGGACCCAGGCGACGCCGGAGCCGAGCAGGAACTCGACGCTGTCGGCGAAGCGCTGGAAGAAGGAGAGCACGGCCCGGGAGCCGATCCGCACCTGCAGCCAGTCGAAGAGGAGCGCGCCCCCGATCGCGGCCGCCGCGGCCACGGCGACGTAGCGGAGCTCCCGGACCGACGGCGCCCCGGCGAGCAGGACGTTGACGGCGGCGTACGCGAGGGCCCAGAAGGAGAACAGGGCGGCCGCCCCCCGGGCGTTCCCGAGGAAGCCGGCCAGGAAGTCCCAGGCCCCGCGGAAGAACCCCGAGGGCGAGTTCCAGAGCTCCGAGAACGGCGGGAGGGAGAGCGAAGTCCAGCGCGGGAGCGGGACCGCGGAGGCGAGCAGGGCGAAGGCGAGGAGCAGGCAGAGGAGCGGCAGGACGCCGATGAGGAACTCGCCGACGACCCCGAGCCCCGGCTTCTCGTGCTTCAGGATCTCGTCGTGGTCGTCGAACGGCCGGACCTCCGCCACCCGGGCGCCGGCCGCGTGGCAGGCGAGGATGCGGAAGAAGAGGAAGACGAGGACGCCGGGCGCGATCGCCGCCTTCACGCCCCGCCGCCGGAGGAGGGGGGCCCACAGGTCGCGCAGCAGGTGCATGAGGAGCACCAGCACGCCGATCCAGAGAACTCCGTGGAGAGCGCTCATGCGTCCGCCCTCGCCCCTCCGCTCCCGGCCGCCCGGCCGGAAACACGCCGCCCGCTCCGCGCGGTTCGCGGGCCGGCCCCTCATTCTACGAGCCGGGAGGGCTTTTGCGAAGCGCCGACCGAGGGCGACCGAACCGCGATGTTGCGGAGCGCGCAGGAGCACGGAGGGATTCACCGCCGAGGACGCCGAGCACGCCGAGACTTTTTTGACCGGACGCCCTGCCGGCAGAGCCGCGAGCAGCCGGCCCTGAGCGAGCGGGCGGAGCGAGCGACTCGTGGTGAGAGAACGAAGTGAGTCGAACCAGTCGAACCAGTCGAAGGGTAAGAGGAATCCGCGATGTACCCTCCCCGACTCGCCGGCTGCCCGAATTCGATATCGATCACGATGTCGAGGACGAGAACGAGGACGCGGTCGATCGCGTTTTCGATGGGGATTGGCGAGTCGCGGCAAGGGCCGCGCCG
>JALOQY010000518.1 GCA_025459285.1 Planctomycetota bacterium
GCGGCGCGGCGGTCCTGCGCCACTCGTACGGGATCCCCGGCGTCATCTCCGAGGCGTCGTTCTTCACGAACCCCGGCGAGGAGCGCCGGCTGCGGGACGAGGCCCACAACCGCCGCGAGGCGGAGGCCCTCGCTCGCGCGGTCGAGGAGTTCCTGGCGGCGCCGGTCCCGCCGATCGAGGCCGTGGGCTCCCGCGTGAGCCTGCCCCCGTTCGCGGTCCTCCAGGAGGCCGAGCGGATGAGCCCGGAGGCCAGGCTCTGGCGCGAGGCCTACGACGAGGGCCGGGCTCGTCTCGAGAAGAGTGGCCCGGAATCGCTCGCGCGGGCGTACGAGCGGCTCACGTTCTCGGCCCGCGCGTTCCCCGACTCGCCCCTCGCCGGCGAGTGCCACCGGCTCCGGGCCGAGGTCCTCGAGCGTCAGGGCCGGGCGGACGAGGCGAGGCAGGAGCGGCTGCGCGCCGCCGAGCACCACCCGTCCGGGGGTCAGATCTTGGAGCGCCAGGGAAAGCCCTGGGAAGGGGGATGCCATGAGATGACGCGGTCTGAGGCTGAAACCTTCCTGAGCGGACCCGGCGGGACGAGCCCGCCCGGCAAAGGGAGCCACCAGCCGGAAGCGAGTCTTGCGACGGGCGCGGGCGACCGCGACGACGAAGCGTAGACAGCGAGAGTGCAGGCCGTGTGATTGAGCCCCGAAATGACCACGTCGAGGTGGGCCGACGCCTTCAAGATGGCGGAAGGCAGCACCCCGAGCGCCGCTGTGGCGAGGCGCCGGGGCCCCTCCGGGGTCTGAGAGCCCGGCATGCACGCACTGGGGTCTGCCAGGGAACCTGGGAGGCCCTGTCGTTTCCATCGTCCCGCAAGGGGCGGTGGTACTGCGGCGCGAAGGCAACCGAGCGCGGCGGGATGAGCGGCAGGGAGTCGGAGCGTCTCATGGTACCGACGAAGCCGGGGAACCGACCCGAGGGACCCGGTCGAGGGACGGGGACGCCGAGGAACGGGACTGTCGGGGGGAAAGATGCAGGAGACGCCGATCTCCGAGGCGGTCTCAACCAAACTCCGGCGGATAGCGGAGCTGGCTCGGGAAGATCCCAAGCGCAGCTTCCTCAGCCTGTCGCACCACATCGACGTCGAGTGTCTGACCGAGGCGTACCGACTCACACGCAAGGACGGCGCACCGGGAGTCGACGGCCAGACGGCCAAGCAGTACGAGGCCGAGATGGAGCCGAACCTGCGCTCGCTGCTCGGGCGATTCAAGAGCGGCGAGTACAAGGCTCCCCCCGTGCGGCGCGCCTACATCCCGAAGGGCGACGGCAGGAAGACCCGTCCCATCGGCATCCCCACGATCGAGGACAAGATCCTCCAGCGTGCGGTGGCGATGGTGCTCGAGGCCGTCTACGAGCCGATCTTCTCGGACAGCTCGTACGGTTTCCGGCCGGGTCGTTCCGCTCGCCAGGCGGTGCAAGACCTCTGGCAGATCCTCACGGACATGCGGGGCGGCTGGGTGATCGAAGCTGACATCGAGAGCTTCTTCGACACCCTGGATCATCCAAAGCTTCGGACGCTTCTCGACCAGCGGGTACGCGACGGCGTGCTGCGTCGCATGATCGACAAGTGGCTCAAGGCCGGGGTGCTCGAGCAGGAGCAACTGCACTACCCGCACTCCGGTACGCCGCAAGGTGGGGTGATTTCACCGCTGCTGGCGAACATCTACCTTCACTACGTCCTGGACGAGTGGTTCGAGAAGGACATCACCCCGCGGCTGCAAAGCCGCGGGCACTTGATCCGCTACGCCGACGACTTCGTCCTGGTCTTCCGTGAAGCTCACGATGCGTATGCCGTCTTCGACCGACTCGCCGGACGCTTCGCCGAGTACGGTCTCAAGCTGCACCCCCAGAAGACCCGCTTGCTCTTCTTCCGTCCTCCTCCCTGGGGGGCGTCAGGAAAGCAGCGGCTCGAACCTCGCAGCTTCGACTTCCTGGGCTTCAACCACCACTGGGGCCGCTCGCGTCACGGGCGCTGGGTGGTGCAGCAGACCACGGCACGCAGCCGATTCACCCGAACGCTCCACCGCATCTCGCAGTGGTGCCGCCACAACCGGCACCTCGACCTCGCCGACCAGCACCGACACCTCGCACGGCAACTCCAGGGCCACGACGCCTACTTCGGTCTCCCCGGTAACTACAGGGCCCTCGAGAAGCTTCGCAATGGCGTCGCCCGCATCTGGCGCCGGTGGCTCGACCGACGCTCTCAGCGGGCCCGTATGGATTGGGTGCGCTTCCAGCGAGTCCTGGCGCGCCACCCTCTCCCGCGACCGCGGCTGCACCCGGTCGTGGCTCCCGCGTAGCCAAGCCGTTCCTCGAAGAGCCGGATGCGTCAATCGCGCACGTCCGGATCCGTGGGGGGCCTGGGCGGGCAACCACCCAGGCCTACCCGACAATTGATGCATGAGGCGGGGCGGCGTCGCTCGGAAGAGCGATGCGCCCCGCTCATGAGCAGATTCAAGATCTGACCCCTTCACACTTCACATTCGTCCAGGCGATTGGAC
>JALOQY010000519.1 GCA_025459285.1 Planctomycetota bacterium
CCGGCCCGCCGGCCGCAAACCCCCTGTTCCCCCACCGGAGGCAGCAACCACCCGGGGCCGGCAGCCTGTCGGGGCCAGGGTCGATCTCTGGGGTACGACCCCTTTACTCCGACAGGCTGCCAGGCATCAATCCGCGGGCGGAGCCCGACGGAGAAGGAACTCCGCGAGCGGAACGGAGGCTTGCGGGGACTCCACCCAGGGACTCGCTGCCGTGAGAGCGGAAGCCCGGGAGAGGATCCTCGCGAAGTTCTCCGCATCGACGTCACCCCGCCGGGCGTCGGTCGAGGGATGGACGAAGAGGACGGCGCGGGGACGGACTGGCTCGCCGGGCGGGTGGTGGACGGACTCCTCGGAGAACCAGCGGTCGAGACGCTTCGTGCCATCGTAGATCTTCTCGCGGCGGATCGCCTTCACGTCGAGGTCGCTGAACCGGGCCGACCGGCGGGTGAGGAGGAACTCGATCCTGATCGCGTCCTCGCTCAACTGGTCCCAGTTGCCCACCACGAGCAGGTTCGCCGGGGTCTCCACGGCGCCCACGATCCAGCGCAGGGCCTGCTTCTCCCGCGGGCCGGTCTCCACCGCGGCCCGCGCGAAGCCGAGGGTCCTCGGCAACCGCCAGGCCGCCTCCCCGGCGGCGGCGACGAGCAGGACCATGCCGAGCGTGAGCGCGGCGGACCCTGCGCGCGCGCCTGTCCGCCGGGCCAGGGTCCAAAAGTCCGCGAGTCCCACCGCGCCGAGGACCACGAAGAGCCCCGCCGCCGGCACGAGGAACCGATCGACGCCGAACGTGCGGTAGGAGAGGCTCAGCGTGAGGATCGTCCAGAGCAACCCGCCGGCGAGGACAACCCGCTCGAACCGGCCGCCGCGCACGAAGGCCATGATCGCCCCCACCCCGAGCAGCGCGCCGGCCAGGATCCCCGGCGTCACCGACCGGAACAGCGTCCCCAGGTAGAAGGCGAAGACCGCGGGCTGCACCACGGGCACACGCAGGGGATCCGGCCTGGCCTCCCTGATCACCGAGTCCGGCGCATCCCCGAGGAGCGTGAGGATGCTCGCCCGGCTCTGGGGGATCGCGAGCCAGAGGAGGAGTGCGGCGGTCGCCGGCCCCCAGACCAGGAGCGAGGGCACGCGAAGGAGCCGGAGGATCCGGAAGCGCGCACGGAGCAGCTCCGAGAGCCCCAGCGGGAGCAGCAGATAGGCTCCGTACGGGTACTTGACGTAGAACCCCACCACCGCCGCAAGGCCCGCTCCGAGAGCCCACCCCCGCCCTCCGGTTCCGGCGTGGCGCTGGTAGGCGAACGCGCCGAACGTGACGAGGAACAGACCGGGGACCTCCAGCATCGCGATGGTCCCGTTCGCGAGGCACTCCGGTGCGAGCGCCACCGCCGCACCGAGGGGAAGGGCCCAGAGCGCGTGCGCCCGCGGCCGGAGCGCGAAGAAGAGCGCCGCCACCAGCGCGGCGGACGCCCCAAGCAGCAGCGACGACAGGAGCCGGATCGCGAATAGCCCCTCGCCGAAGACCGAGAACACGGCCGCGCCCGCCCAGCCGTGGAGGAAGGGATAGCGTCCCCCCTTCAGGGTGTGCCGGGCGAAGTCGGAGAAGTCATGCGTCGAGAGAGCGCGAGAGAACCGCAGGGCGGACAGGACATGGTGACCCTCGTCGCTGTCGCAGGGCGAAGTCGGATCGACGAGGAGCGCGGCGAGTACGAAAACCGCGCCGCCCGCGACGAACGCCATCGACCAGCGTCTGCCCCGCACCGAGCTCAGCGGCGCCTCCCGGCCCTGGCGAAGGAGCCGGGCCACGGGGGAGAAGTGTAGACTCTCCCTCCGCTCCACGCACCTTCGAGACGAACGATGACCGCGACAACACGCTCCACCGTCCTCTTCTCCCTCGCGGTCCTCGCGGTGATCGGGGCGTCCCTGGTAACCCATCTCCGGGCGCGTCCCGGGGCCCTGGACCTCTACCACTCGCTCGCCGACGAAAGCCTCATCCACCCCCTCGCGCTGAAGGCCGCCTGCCCCGAAATGTACGCACGGGACACCTGGATCGCAGACGCGGAGAGCATCTTTTCCCGCTTCTACTCGAACCTCCTCGGGCCACTCCTCGTCGGGGCGGACCACCCCGGACGGGTCGCCTGGGCCCTCTCGGCACTGCCGCGGGGGCTGTTCCTCCTCGGCGCATTCCTGCTCGCCCTCCGCTGGACGAAATCCCGATGGAGCGCCCTCGCGCTCGCCGGGTTGCTCCTCCTGCCCGATACGGCGGGCTGGTCGGTAGAGCCCGGACAGGCACTGCCCCGGGACCTGGTCTTCGCCCTGCTGCCCTCCGTCCTGCTGGCCCTTCCCCGGGACGGTCGGCCCGCGCCGCTGCTCGCCGCGGGGACCGCCTTCATCCTCGGCCTCGGATCGAACCTGCACCCGCTGACCGGCCTCCATCTCTTCCTGCTCGTCGCCCCGGCGTTCGTCCTCTTCGCGCCCCGGCGGCGGCTCATGACGGCAATCCTCCAACCCCCGGCCTTCGCCCTCGGCGCGCTGCCGTACA
>JALOQY010000193.1 GCA_025459285.1 Planctomycetota bacterium
ATAGTAGCTACTTGTAGCTACCATATGTCCATGCGCTCGGTCGGCCTGAAGATCCTGAAGAACCGCCTCAGCGAGTACGTCCGCCTGGCCTCCGGGGGAGAGAGGATCCTCGTCACCCACCGGGACCGGGTAGTGGCCGAACTCGGGCCACCCGTGGAGGGGCGGAGTCCGCTGCTCTCCGACGCCCTGCTCGCCGAAGCGGTACGCCAGGGCTTCCTCACCCCGCCCCTGACCCATGGAGGAGAGCTTCCTCTGCGCCGGCCGGTGGCCCGTTTTGCCGACCTCATGGCGGAGCTCGAGGCGGACCGGGAGGACCGGTGATCTACCTCGACACCTCGGTCATCCTCGCACAGCTTCTCGCCGAGGACGTGCGGCCACCGGCCTCCCTGTGGCGGGAGACCCTCGTCTCGAGCCGGCTTCTCGAGTACGAAGTCATGGTGCGGGTCCACGCGCGGTCGCTCGGAGAGAGCCACGGCGAGGCGGCCCGCCTGCTCCTTTCGCGCGTCGCCTTCCTCGAACTCGCTCCGCCGGTGCTGGAGCGCGCCCTCGCGCCCTTCCCCGCCCCGGTCCGGACCCTCGACGCCCTGCACCTCTCCTCGCTGCTCTTCCTCCGCTCGCGCCGCCAGAGCACGATGCTCGCCTCCTACGACCGGCGCATGATCGACGCCGCGCGCGCTCTCTCGATCCCGGTCTGGTCGGCCCCGCCGGAGGCGTGACCGGTCCGGGGGCGCGGGGCGTGTCCGCGGCCGGCAGGGTCATGACCGGGCCGGGACCACGGCCCGGCACCGGGGCTGGCGACCCGTCGCCGAGGGGCCTCGCACGCCCAAGGGTTTGCGCCGGCGGACTGCTAACGAGCCCGCTTCGATGAAAGCCAGTTGCGCAGCACTCCGAGGATCTCCTCGTTCATCGGCGCACGCACGCCCTCCCGCAGGTTGCGGTAGCTCTCCGCGAGACTCGCGGCCCGGGCGAACCCGTGGTCCATCCCGGGGAGTGGCCGGTACTCCGCCCGGCCGGGCCTCGCCCGGTTCACGATGTCCGCGATCACCTCGTGATCCCGGGGGCCGGAGACGAAGTCCGCCTCGCCCCACAGCACGAGCACTTCGCCGGAGAAGTCCTTCCACGCCGCGGCCAGGTTCGTGTTCGCGATCTCGCGGAAGAAGCCGGGACGCTTCACCCCGTACTGGAGCCCACGGGCGAAGGCGCCCGCGGAATCCGGATGCCGCTCGAGAACCTCCTCGATCGTGGCATCCGAGAAATAGAGATCCCGGAACAGCGCGGTCTTCTTCCGGAGGGCGGCGTCGATCTCCGCGAAGTCCTGCCCGCCGAGGACCGCCTGCCGGCGCTCGTTCTCCAGCTCATACTCGGCCCACGTGAGGCCGCTGGTCCCGTAGACGATCGCCCCCCGATACGGGACCTCCCGTCCGATGAGCGGGGCCATCAATCCCCCCATGGAGTGGCCGAAGAGGAAGAGGTTGGCGCGGTCCACGAACTCCTGCCTGGCGAGCCAGCGGAGGGCGGCGGTGAACCCCGCCGTCTCCTCGGCGAACCCCACGTCCTCCGGCGGGCCGCCTTCGCTGTCGCCGACCCCGGGTTTCTCCACCCGCAGCGTCACGAACCCCTCGCGGGTCACCGCATCGACGATCCTCCGGTAGGGGTGGTCCATGCGGGGGCCGAAGTCCATGATCCCCGGTCCGAGGCCCTGCACGAAGAGCAGGGCGGGGAATGGCCCGTCGCCGGGCGGTCTCGTGAGAATCGTCCGCAACCTCTTTCCGCCGGTGAGCGACACGGAGCCGTACACCGTCTCGTAGCCCGTGACCGATTCGCGGGCTCTCTCCAGGGCGGGTCCCTCCACGGTGATCTCCTTCCCGTCGCGCCGCACGGTGACGACGATCGGGTCTCCGGCGCGAAGAGACGCGAGAACGGCCGTGAACTCCGCCGCGGAGCGACCGTTCAGGGCGAGGATCCGATCGCCGGGGAGGATCCCGAGGCTGGCCGCGGTGCCCGGGAAGACCTCCGCCACGACGAGGCCGCCTCCCTCCGCGTCGGCGGGGGCGAAGCGGACGCCGAGGGCCGCCTGCCGGGGCAGGTCATCGGCCCCGGACGCGACGGCGGCAATGAGGAGGACGACGGGGACCGATACGGCGAAGAGCGATGGGTGCATGGTTCCTCCGCGGTTCCACCCGACACCGGCGGTCATTCTCGTCGATCCGGCATGCGGAAGCCCGGAGCATCCGGCAGTCCGTGAGGTCGGCCGCCCGGTCGGCCCTCCCGATCGAAGGGGCGCTTCTGGGGGTTCGGGGGGTAGAGCCGAAGGAACCCGCGGCCGCAGGCGGGGAAGAGGGGGGCCGTGCGGAGCGGTGCAAGGCCGGCGCGGGGGAGAGTCTGCCTCCTCCGCATCATCGACTGCGCGGGTGCCGCCCGTGCTGAGATCCCCGTCTCGACGGTGCCGTTGACGACCGTCGGGCCAGGTGCTAGATTGCCCGGGCGGAGGTGGGACGAACGGAGGGAAGAATGGTGCCGCCCAGCCGGCTCTTTGATCGCCTGTTGGCCTTCCTCCGGGATCACACGCCGTCGATCTCCGGACCGTTTCTCAGCGAGTGGCGGATCTGCGGGATGGGAAGCACGACGGTGTCCGCGGACCTCGCCGATCTGTTCTCCCTGGGCGTCGCTTACGTGGCGCCCATCAACATCAACGCGACCGCCGGAACCACGGAGGTGGCACTGCTCCACATTCCGACCGGACGCATCCACGTCGTCGAGGGCTCTGGAGGCGGCGCCGGCGGCGGGCTCGGCTGGAGCGTGTCTCCCGTCACACCGACCTACGCCGGAGGGAGGCTCTTCAACCTGACCCAGGGAACCGACCTGCCGAGCGGAGGCATCGGTCGGGTCGTCAAGGGCCCCGGGGCCCCGGCATCCCTCGCCGCCAGGGACTTCGAGGGATACATGACGATGTCCACCCTCGATCTGAATTTCGTGGCAACCGGCGGCAATCTGGGACTGATCGTCTTCGCCGATCGTCCGGTGATCCAGCTCCGCGATTGGTTCCACTACAAGGCGGCCAGCATCGTGGCCGGCATCAGCTTCGTCGGCGGGTCCCTCGGTGTGGCGAACTCGAGCTTCGTCTGCCGGAGCCGGTTGCGCGGCTAGCAGCCGCTCGCCGCCGACCGGCGTCCGGGCGGAGCCACGGCAAAGCCCATTCCCGCACGGATCACATGCCGATTGCCGTCCGAGACGATCCCGACTAAGATCCTCCGGATCGAGGGCACGCGCACGCCACACTTCTCCGACGGGAGGACGCACATGGATCTCCGGCTCGGGACACTTCTCCTCGTCTTTGTCTCCCTTCTCGCCGCGCCGGCCCTTGCCGGCCCCCGCGGCATCCCCTTCACCCCCGGGAACGCCCTCGCGGGCGAGATATCGACCGGCGACGCTGGGGACACGTTCCTCTTCGATGCGCACGCGGGGGACCTCTTCGATGCCTCCGCCGCCGGGGACAAGACCGGCGGTCTCTTCCCGTCCCTCGCGCTCCTCGGTCCGGACGGAGCGGAGATCGATCTCTCGCGATTCATGAAGGCCGCAGGAGCGAAAGCGGCGATGAAGAAGGTCCCCCTGCCCGCCACCGGCCGCTACGCCCTCGTGATCTCGGGCGACGCCGGCACGAGCGGCCGCTACGCGGTCAATACGAAGGTCAAGCCCGCGAAGCTGCCGGCCGTCGCCCCGACGCTCGTCGGCCCCTTCGCCCGGCGGCACATCGAGATCCCCGCCGCGGGCGGGGCCTCCGTCTCGCTCGCGCTCGCGACGCTCGAGGGCCAGACCCCGGACATTCTGGATCTTCTGAATCCGGATTGGGATCCGATGGGCGGTTCGTGGGCCGCCGGGCTCACGTCCTCCAACACCGGGATCAAGGGGACCTTCGCGCTCACGGGATCCTCGGGCGTCTATCGGCTGTGGATCGCCAACGACTCCGAGGAGAACCTCACCTTCGGTCTGAAGCTGAAGCTGAAGCGGCCGAAGGCCGCGAAGGCCACGGTCGTGGCGACCGACCCGGAGCCGCGCGTCACGTCGGTCTCGGTCGACAAGGCCGCGCCGGGCGACGAGATTTCGATCTACGGCAGCGGGTTCCAGGACGGCTGCCGCGTGTGGTTCGGCGACGCCGAGTCCACGAGCGTCACGCGGGTGGGTGATGCGGAGGTCACCGCCGAGGTCCCCGCCTGCCAGGGTCTGCTCCCCGTCGGCGTGCAGAACCCCGACGGCCAGGAGAACCCCCTGCCGGACGTGCTCCTCGTCTCCGGCCCGGTCGCGGTGTACCCCCTCTTCCCGCCTCCGGTCTGCGTGACCGACGCGGACCGGCTCCACGTCTCCGGTGTCTCGGAGTTCGTCGCGGATCTCAGCGTGAACGGCGTGGTCGCCACCTTCGACGCCGACCGGCGCACGTGGGAGGCGGTCGTTCCGCTCGCCACCGGGGACAACGACCTGACCCTGACCGGGACGACCGTGGACGGGACTCCCTTCGCCGGCGTCGGCCCGTTCTCCACCGTGACCCGCACGGGCGCGATCCCGGTCAATCCCGAGAGCATCGTCGCGGATCTTCCGAACCACCGTGCTTTCGTCGCGGACGGCCTCGGGCACGCGATTCTGGCCGTCGACCTTCTGAACGGCTTCAGCACGATCCTCTCCTCCTCCAACACCGGAACGGGGGTCGCCGACTTCGAGCCCGTCTGCCTCGCTCTCGATGCCACGGGCGGCCGGATCCTCTGCACCGACAACCGGTACGGCCTCCTCGGCATCGACGTCACCACCGGCAACCGCACCGTCCTCTCCGGAGGGTCGACAGGATCCGGCCCGCAGTGGAGCTGGCCGACCGGCGTGGCGGTGAACGCGGGTGGCACGACCGCGTGGGTGGCCGCCCAGAACGGAGGACAGATCTACGCGGTGGACCTCGCCACGGGCGCGCGGACGATCGTGAGCGGCGGTTCCGTCGGTTCCGGGCCGGAGATCTCCGGACCGGAGGGAATGGTCCTCGACGCCGCGGGCACCGGGCTCCTCGTCCTATCGCCCGGTACGAAGACGGTCTACTCGGTCGCCATCTCCACCGGCGACCGCACGATGGTCTCCGGCGTCGCTGTGGGGGCCGGAACGCTCTGGAACCGGCCCGTGGAGCTGGCCCTCGACGGCGCGGCGAACCGGCTCTTCGTCGCCGACGAGTACGGGGTCGCCCTCTGGTCCGTCGACCTCGCGACGGGGAACCGGACCCTCGTCTCGAAGTCCGGTACCGGGGCCGGCCCCGAGTTCCAGCGGCCGACGGGGGTGGCATTCGATCCCTCCGGAGGACTCGCGTACGTCTCGGACGGCCAGGGTGACTGCGTGTTCTCCGTCGCCGTCGCGACCGGCAATCGCACCGCACTCTCCGCCGCCTTCCTCGGCGACGGCCACCACCTCATCACCGCGGGCAAGCTCGCCTTCGACGATACGGGCAGCACGATCTTCGCCAGTGAGACCAGCGGCTGGGCCGTGTACAAGGTGGCGGTCGAAACCGGTGACCGAACGCTGCTCGCCGATCAGACGCACGGCACCGGCGGCTGGCTCGAGCCGAACTCCCTGCTGTACCTGGAGGACCAGGCCGGTGGAGTGGATCGGCTCCTCGTCGGAAGCGACTACAAGCTCCTCGGCACGGACACGATCACCGGCAACCGCGAGGAACTCTCCGGGTCGGGCCGCGGCGCGGGGACGATCATCCCCTACCCGAACGGCATCTGCCGGACCGGGCCCTCCACGGTGCTGGTCACCACGTCCCACCTGAGCGGCATCTGCTCGGTCGACCTGGTAACCGGGGACCGGACTGTCGTCTCCGACGATGAAACGGGTTCGGGGCCCGACTACTACTCCCCGTGCAGCATCATCGCGAGCCCCGCCGGAGACCGGTTCCTCGTGACCGACACCGACAACCACGCGGTCTACTCCCTCGACGCCCTCACCGGCGACCGCTACCCCCTCGCCGGCTGGGGCGCTGGCACGGGGGAGGCGATCGATCTGCCCCGGGGCCTTTGCGCGGTCGGGGACGAAGTGGTCATGGCGAACCGGGGCTCGCGGGGCCTCCTGCGCCTCGACCCTCTCACCGGCAATCGCACGGTACTCTCCGGCCCGGGAGTCGGAACCGGCCCGACGACGGTGAACCCCGATGACGTGATCCCGTGGCCTTCGGTCCATGGAGTCCACGCGGTGCTCACCGCGGATGTCACCCGCGGCGCGCTGATCGCGGTCCACACGCGCTCCGGCGACCGCGTGATCGTGTCGAAGTAGGCCTCCGCTCCGGCACCGGTCGAGACCACGGCCCTTCCCCCGGCGAACGCCGCGCCGCCGGGGGTCCATCCCGCGGGAGAGCACCCGCTCGATCGCATCATGGCCATTCCACGAGAGGCGGTTCTCTACCCGGCCACATTGCGAACGAGTATCATCCCGGACCGGGAGGCACCATGGCACTGACCTACGCGGGCTACCTCGAACTCGACACCCTTCTCGGTCTGCAGAAGCCGCGTTCGGCGGAGCACGACGAGATGCTGTTCATCGTGATCCACCAGGTGTACGAGCTGTGGTTCAAGGAGGTCCTCCACGAGACGGACCACCTGGCCGTCCTCCTCCGGGCGGGGGATGAACCGCGCGCGGCGAAGACCCTCACGCGCATCCTGAAGATCCTGAAGGTGCTCGTGGGCCAGCTCGACGTGCTGGAGACCCTCACGCCGCTCGAGTTCCTGTCCTTCCGCGACCGGCTCGATCAGGCCAGCGGCTTCCAGTCCCACCAGTTCCGGGAGCTGGAGTTCGTACTCGGCGGGAAGCGCTCCGAGGCGATGGCGATCTTCCCCGAGGGCGGCGCCGCCCGCCGGGCGCTGGCCGCGCGATTCGCGGCCCCGGTCCTGTGGGACGCCTTCCTCCTGTTTCTCGCCCGGCGCGGCCATCCGGTGCCGGCCGCCGCGCTGGCCCGGGACGTGACGTTGCCCGTGGCGCCCGACGAGGCGGTGCAGGAGGCGCTGGTCCGCGTCCACCGGGAGGACCCCGCCGCGGCCCGGGTGTGCGAGCTCTTCGTGGACCTCGACGAGGGGGTCCAGGAGTGGCGATACCGTCACGTGAAGATGGTGGAGCGCACGATCGGGATGAAGACGGGCACCGGGGGATCGGCGGGCGCCAGCTATCTCCGGAGCACCCTCTTCACTCCCGCCTTCCCCGACCTCTGGGCGATCCGGACGAGGTTCTGACCATGATCGACCCGAGCGACCTTCTCGCCACGCCGAACCCGCTGGCCTCCCGCTACACCCGTTTCCGGGTGGCCGAACGGCTCCTCTTCACCGGCCACTCCCACCAGGCATGGCCCGATCGGGCCTTCGACGGGCAGGTCCGGG
Organism: Planctomycetota bacterium; assembly: GCA_025459285.1. Classification (GTDB taxonomy): domain Bacteria; phylum Planctomycetota; class JAJSAM01; order JAJSAM01; family JAJSAM01; genus Prado167. Next base: position 7,395 of record JALOQY010000193.1, read on the forward strand.
CCTTCCACGACGCCGCGGAGCTCGCCGACGGCAAGTGGGAGCGCGCCTTCGCGATGGCCGACCGCGTGCGGCGCGGCTTCGCCGGCCTCCTCGGCGACGTCCCCGAGCGGATCGCGCTCGGTCCCAGCACGTTCGACCTCGTGCTCCGGTTCCTGTCCGGCCTGCCCCTCCGGGAGCGGCCGCGCCTCGTCACGACGGACGGCGAGTTCCACACGATCCGGCGCCTTCTCGATCGGATCGCAGAGGAGGGCGTTAAGGTCGTGAAGATCCCGGCCGACGACGCCCCGAACCTGGCCCCGAGACTCGCCACGGCCGTGGACGGGCGGACGGCGGCGGTCCTCGTCTCCGCCGTGCTCTTCCGGGACGCCCGGATCGTGCCCGGGCTTCGCGATGTCGCTTCAGCCTGCGAGCGGGCCGGGACGCGTCTCCTCGTGGACGCCTACCACGCCCTCGGGGCGATCCCCTTCGACCTCGCCGACCAGGGGCTCGCCGGGGCCTGGGTCGTGGGGGGCGGCTACAAGTACCTCCAGCTCGGTGAGGGGAACTGCTTCCTGCGCTTTCCCGAGGGATGCGACATGAGACCGGTCGCCACCGGGTGGTTCAGCGAGTTCGACGAACTGGCCGCGGCCCCCGCGGCCGGCCGCACACCGTACGGCCGGGGCCCCCTGCGATTCGCGGGCTCCACCTATGATCCCGTGAGCCACTACCGGGCGGCGGAGGTCTTCGACTTCTTCGAGGAGGCCGGCCTCACCCCGCAGCTGCTGAGGGAGGTGAGCCTCGGCCAGACCGGCCGGCTCGCCGAGCGATTCGACGCGCTCGACCTCGATCCGGCGGTCATCACCCGGGACCGTTCGGCGCCGCGCTCCATGTACGGCGGGTTCCTCGCTCTCCACTCTCCGTTCGCCGGACCGTTGTGCCGGGAGCTGGGCCGCCGGGGCGTCCTCGCCGACTTCCGCGGCGACGTCCTTCGACTCGGCCCGGCGCCGTATCTCTCCACGGCCCAGCTCGACGCCGCGATCGGGCTTCTCGGAGAGACGGTTTCGGACACGAGGTGATGGCCGCTCGCGGGTACCCACCGGGAGTGGAGCGGCCCCGACTGCGCCGGGATCCGCAGGGCCGGCTCAGGGCCGGCGGGATCGCGAAGCAGGCGCCGCCCCCATCGGCAGCCCGACCCCGCGGTGCTCCGGCAGGAGCGCCGCGAGGGGCGTTCCCACGCCACCCGAACCCGGCTCCCTCCGTGAGAGAGGGGGCGGGAACACGACGCCGCGTCGGGCGCTCCGATCGACGGAGCC
>JALOQY010000520.1 GCA_025459285.1 Planctomycetota bacterium
GCCGCGGAGCGCCCGGCCAGGATCTGCGAGGCTCGCCCGAGGCAGACCGCCAGCTTCGGGTAACCCGGGTCGATCCGGGCGGCACGGACGAGGAGATCTCGCGCCATGCGGGGGTCACCCGCCCGAAGTTCGTCGAAACCGAGGCCGAAAAGGGCCACGGGGTTGTCCGGATCCCGCGAAAGCACCGACGTCCACAGCCGTCGGGAATCCACCCACTTGGGCGCCTCGCGGAGCGTCAGCAGCAGGAAGCACGAAACCACTGCCGTGAGGAGGATCGCCGGCTTCCTCCCGCGCCCCGAGAGCATCGCCCCGAGGATCGAGACCCCGACGAGCGCCGGATAGGCGAAGCGATTCGCCACCATGATCTTCAGGGGGATCAGATACTGCAGGGCGGTGACCGGCAGGAGCGCGAGCACGACGAAGGCCAGGCCGATGCACACTCCCGGCTGGCGCCTCCGGGTGACCCAGATCGCCGCGAGCACTCCGGAAAGGAGAAGGAAACCCCCGGCGACGGTCGCGGCATCCCAGACCAGGCGGATCTCGAAGGAGATCCACCATGGGAACAGGATCAGCGCCGCGTAGTAGGGACCGGAGGAGAGCAGGCCCGCCGTCAGGCTCGCGGGGCCGAGGCCGATACCACCCTCCTGCCCGAAGGCCTGCGTGCCCAGGACCTCGAACCGCACCAGCACATAGACGACGAGGATCCCCGCGTGGGCGGCCAGGCGCCGCCATCGCGGCTCCCGTCGGACCGCGCCCATGAGCAGGAACGCCAGCGGGAAGAACAGCGCCGACTCCTTCGACAGGAGTGCCGCGAGGAAGGCGGCCACCGAGCAGGTCGCGGCAGGGAAACCGGGTCGCAGGTGGAGGAGGAGGGCGAAGAGCCCGAACGTCAGCGCAAGCAGATCGCCACGCGACGAGATCCACGCCGTCGCCTCCACCGCCGCCGGATGGAGCAGGAACAGGCCGACCCCGAGCCCCGCCGGAATCGGCGAGCGGCACCCGAAGGCGCGCAGGACGAAGAACAGGAGGAGGCCGTTGAGAAGGTGGAGGAGGAGGTTGGCCGCCCGTTGTGGCGCGGGCCCTTCGCCGATCAGCCTGACCACCCGGAAGGAGATCGTCCGCAGGGGCCGGTACAACCCGCCGAACGAGCGGTCCGCGGCCTGAGTGCCCGGATCCGTGAAGTACCTTGCGAGGGGGACGCCTTGCTCGACCGCGGGATTCGCGGAGACGAACCGCGGATCATCGTACACGAAGTCTCCGCCGAGTGTCGGGCCGTATACCAGCGCTGCGGCCAGGAGCGACAGGGCGAGAGCCGCGGCGCTCCTCACGCCGGGCCTCCGAGAATCCCGTCGGCGGCCTCCGCCACTTCACGGACATCGATGTCCCGGATGCAGATCGGAAGGCGACAGAAGGACGTCTTGTAGTTCATGTTCGTGATGCACGGACTGCAGGGCAGGGCGCGGTAGAAGGCCCGGCTTCCCGGCGACAACGGCCCATAAAGGACCGGAGTGTTCGGACCGTACAGCCCGAGGACCGGAACTCCCGCCGCCGACGCGAGATGGACCGGCCCCGTGTCGTTCGACACGAGCAGACGTGCCCGGGAGAGAAGCGCGGCAAGCTCTCGCAGGCTCAGCCGACCGGAGAGGTCCGTGGCGCTCCTCACCTCCTGCATCTGACTGATCACGGCGCGGACCAGCGATCTCTCCGCGGCGCTACCCGTGAAGACCGGCCGCGCTCCGTGGCGCCGCACGAGAACATCGGCCAGGCGTGCGAAGTTCGCGGCGGGCCACCGGCGACCCACGAAGTTGTCCCCGGATCCCGGGTGCAGGACCACCAGGGGGCCGGTGGTGTCGGGGACCATCGCCGTCACGCCCTCGACGTCCGCCATCGTGGTGTCGAGCGGCACCGGGACATACTCCTCCCGCACCCCCGCCACGCGCGCCAGGTCAAGGAACGTCCTCGTCATGTGCTGGTCGTCACTGTAGCGGACGGGCGCCGTGTAGAGGAGGTAGCGCCCCTGACGGGGGGTCCGCAGCCCGATCCGCTGGGGAGCTCCGATCAGGAACCCGAGGAGCGTCGTGGTCCGCGCGAACTGCTCGAAATCCACGAACACATCCACCTTCTCCCGCCGGAGGCCCACGAGAGCCCTGAGGAGACTGCCGCCGAACCGAAGGAAACCGGCGTCGTCGATCGTCCACAACCGATCGATCTCCCGCCGCCCCAGGAAGACTTCACGATTGCGCTCGAGAGTCAGGAAGTGGATGCGGGCCTTCGGATACCGCCGGCGGACCATCCCCAGGATCGGAAGCAGCATCACGAGGTTGCCGATCCCCCAGAGCTTCGCGAGAAGGACCGTCCGGACCCGGATCGTCCCTTCGCGCGGAGCCACCATCTCACGGAAGAGCGCCAGCGCGGCGAACAGGTAGCAGAGCAGGATTCCGAGGTAGCGGTCCAGGTACTTGGCGAGATTGAGGTTCATCGTCCGGGACGCTGGAGCAGCAGGTTCATCTCCGTGTGGCAGTTCCA
>JALOQY010000194.1 GCA_025459285.1 Planctomycetota bacterium
CCCGGATGCCCGGTGCGCCCCCCGGCCCGCGCACCAAGGGGCCGGGGCGCAGGCTCGCGGGCGCAGGTGCTGGCGGGAGCCGCTCCCGCTGGTACAATGGTGGAAGCGGGAGAGCCGATGCGCATGGTCCGGTGGGTCCTCGCCGCCGCGGTCCTCGTGGTGCCCGCGGCGGGGGGAACGATCGACGTGGACTTCGTCGTCCGATGGACGACCCAGGGCGATGCGTCGTTCGACTGCCACGGCCACGCCCTCGCCTGCGGTGGAGACTTCGACGGGGACGGTGTCGGCGACGTGGCGACCTACGAGAAGGACTTTTCGAGCGGCACGCCCTACGACCAGGGCGTGCTGCGCGTGTTCTCCGGGGCATCCGGATCCCAGATCCACTATGTCCGGGGTCCCGCGGAGAACGCGGACTACGGCCGGTACGGGCTCATCTTCGTGCCGGACCTCGACGGGGATGGCCACGACGAACTGGCGGTGAGCTACGTCATGGACGGCACCAACGGATCGGGTTCCGGCCGGGTCGATGTCATCTCCGGGAAGACCCGCCAGAAGATCCGCACCCTTTACGGGGCCACCGCCGGGGATCAGTTCGGCTTCTCGCTCGCCCTGGCCGGCGACGTGGACGCCGATGGCACCGCGGACCTCCTCGTCGGCGCGCCGAGCTACCATGTGGACGGGGTGGTGCGCGGCCTCGCTCGCGTCCACTCCGGGAAGGACGGATCGGTGATCTGGTCGATCTTCGGGTCGGGCCCGGAGCACTTCGGACACGACGTCGACGGGGCCGGAGACGTGGATGCCGATGGGCACGACGACATCCTGGTGGGCGCCAAAAAGGACGGCACGGCGGGCTCCCAGGCCGGGGCGGCCCGGGTCTACTCCGGGCGTGACGGCACGTTGCTCCACACCTTCCTCGGCGAGAGTCCGGGGGCGGAGGCCGGATACACGGTGGCCGGTATCGGGGACGTGGACGGGGACGGCTGCGACGACGTCGCGGTGGGTTCGCCCTACGATTCCACCGGCGGCGAACTCGCGGGGGCGGTGTCCTTGTGGTCCGGGCGGACGGGGAGCCGGATCGGGACGCTGGTCGGCGACGCGGCGGGGGACCTGTTCGGACTCGGCCTCGCGAAGATCGGGGACGTGGATTTCGACGGGGTACCGGACTTCGTGGTGGGAGCGCCCGGCAACGACGCATTGGGTGACTGGACCGGCCAGGTCAAGGTCTTCTCCGGAGCGGACCGGAGCGTCCTGAAGACGCTCCTCGGCGGGATGGCCAAAGAGGCCTTCGGCTACCAGGTTGCCGGCGGGGGAGACCTGAACGGGGACGAACTCCCGGACTTCGCGGTGACCGCGGAGTACTGGTACACGGCGACGCAGACCTGGGTCGGACGGGTCTACGTGTACGAGTCTTCGATCCAGTCCGGGCACCTCGTCATCGACGGCGGCGCCCTCTGCACCGGGGATACGGAGGTGGACCTGCTGGTGATCCGGCCGAACGGGTCGTGGCAGGAGATGCGGCTGCGGAATGCGGGCGGAACGTGGTCGGACTGGACGGCCTTCTCCTCGAGGACACCCTTCACCGTGAGCGACGGGGAAGGCGAGAAAGGCGTGGAGGCCGAACTCCGCGACGGGGGCGGCTCGCTCCTCGGCCCTCTCACGGACTCGATCTACCTCGACCTGACTCCGCCCGAGGGCACCGTCACGATCGACGGCGGGAAGGAGTACACCCGCGCGAGGACCGTGAGCCTCGCGCTCTCCATGGTCGACGAGCATGCCGGGGCGGGTACGTACCGCGTCCGGAATGTCCCCCAGGAATGGAGTTTCTGGCGGGCCTTCGCCGAGAACCGGAGCTGGGTGGTGGGGCCGACGGACGGCCTCTGGACCGTGGAGGTCCAGTACCGCGACCTCGTGGGGAACGTCGGCCCGCCCTGCACCGCGGCGGTGACGCTGGACACGACCGCCCCCTCCGGCAGTTTCGCCCTGTCCCTCGGGCGCGACTACCTCTTCTGGGACGAGGCCGTCCGGCTCGAAGTGGAGGGGGGTGATGGTGCGAACGGGAGCGGACTGGAAGGGCTTCAGCTCAGCTTCGACGACGGCTTCACCTGGGGGGGATGGCTGCCGCTGGCCGCCGCCGGCCCGGTCACGGTCGCGCGGCCGCCCGTCCAGGGGAAGAGGGTGGTGCGGGGTCGACTCCGGGACCGGGCCGGGAACTTAACGGACCTCGGATCGACGAAGCTCGTGTTCCTCGGTCCGGAACTGCCGGTGCTGCGGTCGAGGACGAAAGAGGCCGGTCCGATCGGCCCGGAGATCTGCGTTCAGGCCTTCCGGGTGGGGCTCGTGGCCGGTGACCTCTTCAGCGCGAAGTTGAAGACGACGTCCTCCGGGGCAGTGGTCCTCGCCGTCCATCTCGACCTGCTGGCCCCCGATCGCACCGGGCTCGTGACGGGCCGGTTCCCGGCCGGCGCGAAGGCCCCCGGCATCGCCGGTCTACCCGTTCCCGAGACCGGCGAGTACACCCTGGTGCTGCGAACCACCCTGGACGGCGGCGCCCCGAGCGGCTCGTTCCTCCTCTCGCTCTCCGGAAAGCAGGGGAAGGCGAACAAGGGCGGCTCCGGGACGATGGAGGGAGAGCCGGTCCGCTTCGACGCCGCGGCCGGATCGCTGTTCAGCGCTTCGCTCGCCCGCGAGGGCCTGACCGCCGCGGACGTGACCCTGACCGGCCCCTCCGGCCCGGTACCCTTCGCCGTGAAGGAGGGCAAGGGGAAGGTGGCCATCCTCCCCGTGGCGCTCGACCAGGGGACGGGGACGTGGAGTCTCGGGGTGGCCGGCTCCGGCCCCGTGAAGTTCAAGTACGCCGTGAAGCCGCCGAAGTAGGTACGGCGCGGCGGCACGAGGGCCGGGGGTGGTCGTGTCCCGGCAGCCCGCCCGGTTTCCACGACGGAATCCGATCCGGCCTGTTTCGCGCTTGACGGCCGCCCTCCGGTGAGATATTGTCTCACGCAGTCTGGCGTGGAGGAGTGGTGGCGGATCCCTCGCAACCCCATGTGCCGAAACGCGAGCGGGCCCGGCGTCTCGAAGCGGCCCGCGCGCTCTGCCGGCGAAAGGGTGTGGTCCTGACCGCGCCGCGGGCTCTCGTGCTCGAAGCGGCGATCGGGCTCGGGACGCATCCCACCGCGGACGAGGTCCATGCGGCGGTGCACCGGAAGGAACCGGGGATCGGCCGCGCGACCGTCTACCGGGCGCTGGAGGCATTCGTCGCCGCCGGTGTCTTCACGAAGGCCAGCCACACCGGCGTGGCCGTGCGGTACGACGCGATCCCCGCGCGCCACCACCACCTCGTCTGCCTGCGCTGCGACCGCATCATCGACCTTTTCGACGGGGGACTCGACGGCGTCGCGGTTCCGGACGTGTCGGGTCTCGGGTTCTCCGTGACGGACATACAGGTGCAGTTGCGCGGCCTCTGTCGCGCGTGCCAGACCAAGGAGGAGGAAAAATGAGAGTTCTTTGCCTTGCCGTGTTCCTCGCCGGGGGCGTGATGCTCGCCATGCCCCTCGGCGCGGAGCCCGCTCCCGCCGGGATGGCGGCGCCCCCCCTCGGCCTGCCGGCGGTGCCGGTGCCGGCGGACAACCCCCAGACCCCGGAGAAGATCTCCCTGGGCCGGAAGCTCTTCCACGACAAGAGCTTCAGCAAGACCGGCGACGTGGCCTGCGCGACGTGCCACGATGCCGGGAAGGCGTTCACCGACAGCCCGCTCAAGGTCTCCGAGGGCATCCAGAAGCTGAAGGGGACGCGGAACGCGCCGACCGTCGTGAACTCCGTCTACTTCCGCACATTCTTCTGGGACGGACGCTCGCCCGATCTCGAGGACCAGGCGCAGCACCCGTTCGTGAACCCCGTCGAGATGGGCCTCGCGAACCACGACCCGATCCTCGCCATCGTCCGGACGAAGCCGGATTACGTCGAGGCCTTCCGGAAGGTCTTCGGGAAGGAAGGGGACGCGATCACGATGAAGGAAGTCCTGATGGCGATCGCCGCGTTCGAGCGCACGCTCGTCGCCGGAGACTCGCCTTTCGACCGCTACTGGTTCGGCGGCGACGAGAAGGCGCTGACCGATGTCCAGAAGCGCGGCTTTGCCCTCTTCGTGAACGAGGGGCGCTGCGTCTCCTGCCACGTGATCGAGCAGACGACGGCCCTCTTCACCGACAACCGGTTCCACAACGTGGGCGTGGGCATCAACGACATCCGGAAGGAGGTCCCGGATCTCGCCGGGGCGTTCCTCCGGGCGCAGGCCACGCTGGCCGAGGTGGACGTGAAGGTCCTCACGGATCAGCGCACGTCCGAACTCGGCCGGTTCGCCGTCACGCGCACATTCGACGACCTCGGTTCCTTCAAGACCCCGACGCTCCGGAACATCGCGGTCACCGCGCCGTACTTCCACGACGGCAGCGCGAAGACGTTGAAGGAGGCGGTGGAGCACTACAACAACGGCGGGGTGACGAAGAAGGACGACCCCGTGAACGACTTCCTTTCCGGGGGCATCCGGCCGCTGAATCTGACCGACCAGCAGGTCGACGACCTGGTGGCCTTCATGGAGGCGCTGACGAGTCCGGAATACGCGCCGAGGCCCGGAGAGGGCGGGAAGGGAAAGGAGTGAAGCCATGAGAGATCTCGGAGTCAGTCGTCGCGATTTCCTGAAGGGCGTCGGCGCGGCCGCGGCGGCGGTGGCCCTGCCGCTGAACCTGATCGAGCTGGCCTTCGCCGATCCGGCGCAGAACTTCATGTTCGCCTACATCTCCGACGCGCACATCCAGCACATCAAGGGCGGCAAGTTCGTGCGGAACTGGGACCGCGGCCTGATCCGTGCGGTGGCGGAGACGAACCTGCTCGAACCGAAGCCGGACTTCGTGATGTTCGGCGGGGACCTCGCCCAGCTCGGGACGAAGGCCGAACTGGATCACGGTGCCGAGATCATGTCGGCGCTGAAGTACAAGACGTACTACGTCATGGGCGAGCACGACTACTACCTCGATCTGGGCGAGTACTGGTCGAAGCTCTTCGGCCCTCAGTGGTACAGCTTCGACCACAAGGGCGTCCACTTCGTCGTCCTGAACAGCATCCTCACGTTCGACGACTGGACCCACAAGCGCTGGCCGACCGCGGAGCAGCGCATGCTGGAGATGGCCGGCCTCGACAACCCGAACGGCTCCCCGTTCATGGTGGGGGAGAAGCAGCGGGAGTGGCTGGCCGCCGACCTCGCGAAGGTGGACCGGAAGACGCCGGTGGTCGTCTTCTCGCACTCGCCGATCCAGAAGCTCTACAAGGGCTGGAACTTCTGGACGGAGGACGCGGAGGAGGTCCAGGCGCTGCTCCAGCCCTTCGAGCAGCCCACCGTCGTCTACGGTCACGTACACCAGATCCAGTACAACCAGATCGGCAACATCACGTTCCACGCGGTCATGGCGACGGCGTGGCCCTGGCCGTATCCGCAGAGCTATGCGCAAGCCGACCACGCGATGCCGAAGCAGATGGTGCCGATGAACCGGGGCGATCCGTTCTTCGAACGGGATGCCACGGGCTGGCAGACGATCGACACGGGCACGGGCCGCGTGACGATGGCCTACAACCTCTACAACAACCGGGCCCGCAAGGTCCGGTACAACCCCGCGACCGGCCGGCCCGAAGACCTGGAGTTCGAGGACCCGGCGAAGCGTGTTCCGCCTCAGGACCACTTCTAGGGCCGGAAAGGAGATCGACATGTCGATGAGACTGGGGTTCGTCATCGCCGGCGCGGTGGCGCTGGCGGCGGTGGTCGGGGCGCTGGTCGTCCGGGCGGACGAGTTCACGAAGGAGGACCTCGCGCGCTGGGAGGCCGAGTTCATGACCGTCGTGAAGCAGGGGCGCGAGCTGTGGACGAGCGGCGACCTCGGCACGAACGGCGTGGCCTGCGCCCAGTGCCACCCCAACGCGGCCAACACCCACCCCGAGACCTATCCGAAGTTCCAGAAGCAGCTCGGCCGGGTCATCGCGATCCGGGACATGATCAACTGGTGCATCATGAATCCGCTGGAAGGCAAGGCCCTCGCGCTCGACGACCGGAAGATGGTGGCCCTCGAGGCCTACGTCAACCACGAGCGGCGCGGCGTGGCGCTGGCCCCCGGCAAGCACTGACGCATGGTCGCTGATACCGGGGCGCGCGCCGGGGCGGAGTCTCCGGCGCGCGCCCTTCCCCCCCCGGGTTCGGTGCCCTGGCTCCTCGTGGCCGCGGCCCTGATCGCCGGGCCGACGCTTCTGGCCGCGCTGACGGGACAACCCGCCCTCACCGCGATCCCCGTGGGGTTCCTGCTGGGGTTCGTCCTCGAGAAGGGCGATCTGTGCGGGGCGAGCGCGATGAGCGAGGTCCTGCTGTTCCGGGACCGCCGCAAGCTCTTCGGACTGTGGATCGCGATCGTCGCGAGCATGGTCGTGTTCGCCGCGCTCGACCTGCTCGGCCTCGCCCGGCCGAATCCGAAGCCGCTTACCTGGCTCAGCATGAGCCTCGGGGGCTTCATCTTCGGGATCGGCACGGTCCTCGGTGGCGGGTGCGTGAGCGGCTGCCTCATGAAGGCCGGGAGGGGGAGCCTGAACTCCATGGCCGCGCTCGCCGGCATCCCGATCGGCGTGGGCCTCGTCGAGGCCGGCCCGCTCGCTCCGCTGAACCGGGCCATGCGGGGGTCGGTGCTGAGCCGCATCGACGGCGGGCCGATCACGTTCCATTCGCTGGTCGGCATGCCGTTCTGGGTGGTGGCGCTGCTCGCCGCCGCGGTCACGGCGACCGCGGTCGTGCGGCATCGCCGCTCGACCGGAGCTGCCGGCGCTCCGGTCCGCCCCGGGCTGCGCCGTCCCTGGCGGCCGTGGGTCGCCGGTCTCGCCGTGGGCCTTCTCGGAGGAGCAGGCTGGCTCTCCTCCGCGGCGGTCGGCCGGAACTACCCGCTCGGGGTGACCCACGGGCCCTACCACGCCGCGGTCATCGCGCTCTCCGGTGCGCCGCAGCCGGGGTGGAGCGTGGGACCATCGATCCCCGCCACGTGCTCGCCGGAGGACGCCCTCCGCATGGACGTGGCGTTCCGGCCGGAGACCGTCTGGTGGCTCGTGGCGCTGGCCGGGAGCCTCGTCGCGGGCTCCTTCGTCAGCGCGGGGCTCTCGGGGCGGGCGAGGCTGCTGCCCCGTCCGCCGGGCGAGACGGTGATCGCCTTCCTCGGCGGGATCGTCATCGGCATGGGCGCCGGCCTCGCGAGCGGGTGTGTGATCGGCAACATCGTGTCCGGGCTCGGCCTCGCGAGCGCCGGGGCGGCCGTGTTCGCGGGGACGATGTTCCTCGGCAACCGGATCGCGACCCGCCTCTACCTGATGGGTGGCCGGTAGCATCCCGTCGCCGTGAGCCCTCAGGTGCGCGGGAGCCTCTCGACTACGGACGACCGGCGTCGGCCAGACGATGGGCGAGGCGCACGAACGCCTCGGCCCGGCGGAACCGCTCGCGTTGCTCGTGGAAGTCCCCTTCGCGGCCGGGGACCTCCAGCATGTCCTCGGCGTGGAAGCGGGAGGTCGAAGCGCCGCGGATCGTGACGTCGAGGCGACCGGCGAGGCCGGTCCCCCCGGTCACGCCCCGATGCTCGAGGTTCGTCGCGAAGCCGTTCTCGCGGAGATGGTCGAGGAGCTCCCGCACCTGCGTCCCGTCGATCACGCGGGCGCGGGTCTCGTCTTCGGGGGGGAATGGGCCGCCGGTCTCACGCCGGATGGACAGCGATCGCCCGGAGAGAGAAACGGACGTCCTACTCCAGTTCGAGTCCCGACTCGTCTCGACGTATTCGAGGACGAACAGGATCCGGTCGTCGGTGTTGTCCATGCCGCCAGTCTACTTCCCGTCCAACTACCGGGATTGCATTGACAAGGCGGCTTGTTGTCGATACCTTCCTATCTACGAATGCTTCGCAGGCAGGAAGATCGCATGAAGGTTGACGAGAACGAGGTCCGGCGACGACTCGGCCATTTCGAGGCCGTCGTCCGGGCGGCCGGCGTCCGGCTGACGCACCAGCGCCTCGAGGTGTTCCGCGAAGTCGCGGGGAGCCTCGACCACCCCGACGCGGAGGCGGTCTTCCGGGCGGTCCGCAAACGGCTTCGGACGGTCTCGCTGGACACCGTCTACCGGACGCTGCGGCTGCTCGAGGACCTCGGGGTGCTCGGCACCCTCGGCCCGCGCCGGGAGAGCATGCGGTTCGACGCCAATCTCGCCTCGCACCACCACTACGTGTGTCTCCGCTGCGGCCTCGTGCGGGACTTCGAGAGCGCCGATATGTCGGCGCTTCCGATCCCGGCGGAGGTCCGGGAGGTCGGCGAGGTCCACGGCACGTTCGTGGAGGTCCGTGGGTTCTGCCGGGCCTGCGAGGGGAAACGGCAAGAGGAATCGACGGCGAAACACCAGAAGAGGCCGAAGGGCCAGGAGAGGAGACGGACATGGCGAAGAAGAAGCGGAAGCTGACGACGAACGCGGGTGCGCCCGTACCGGACAACCAGAACCTCATGACCGCCGGACCGCGCGGTCCCGGACTGCTCCAGGACGTCTGGTTCCTGGAGAAGCTGGCGCACTTCGACCGGGAGGTGATCCCGGAGCGCCGGAT
>JALOQY010000521.1 GCA_025459285.1 Planctomycetota bacterium
AGACCGGGGCCAGAGAGACTCTGTCCCGGGAGCGCGAATGACCTGACCAGCCGTGGTCGGCGCGAGCCCTTTAGACCGCGCGGGCCGGGGAAGGGGCGGCGTTCACCCCGCGGGAGCCCCCGCCATGGCCCATCCGTGGGGCCGGTGTTCGCGCCGGGGACGGTCGGGGCGGAGGTTCCGGCGGGGACGGCCACGCCGGAAGTGCCCGCTGAATTCCCCACCCTCTTCCCGGCCGGCCGTGGACGTCAGACTCCTCCCGGCGGCGTGCGCGCAGGCCGTCTCCGGTCCCACCGGGTCCGGCGCCGTCGGTTCCGCCTCCGCGGCGCTTCGGCCGGCAGCGTCACCTCCACCGCCCGCCCGGCCAGCTCGACCGTCACGCGGGCGCGGCCGCCGATCGCCGCCGCGTAGTCCCGGAGAGTGCCGAGGCGCACGTCCGACCTCCGCTCGAACTTGGAGAGATCAGACTGCGACATTCCGGCCTGACCGGCCACGGCCGACTGCGTGAGCCCGAGACTCCGGCGGAGCGCCGACAGGGTCATCGCCCCGTCGATCGCGGTCGCACGTCCTTCGGCCCGAGTGCGACAGCGATCGATCCAGGCGCGCCAGAGAGGCGCGGTACCGTACCGGGGATACGCATCGACGAGCCGGAGAACCCGAGCCGCGAACGCCCCGAAGGGCGCACGGCGGACCGCCGCCGCGATCGGCCGCCAGTCCTCGAGGTCGCCCCGCTCGAGCACGTCCACGACCGCTGCCGCGGGCCACTCCTCGGCGGGCGTCCCCGGACGGATGGCGAGGTGCCGGTGGATCACGACGGTTCCTCCGCGAAGTGGTCGAGAACGCGTACCGCCACGCGCCGGCAGGCGTCGGTGACCGCCCCCCAGTCCTTTAAGCGACGGTCGAGCCGCCGATAGGTCCGGAGGTCCACGTCCGTCAGGTCGTCCGGCCGGGGCTCGGAGAGCTGCTTCGCCACCTGCGTGGCGATGCGGCGCCCCCCCGGCCCCTGCTGGTCGGCATAGTACTCGTCCATGCCGGCCACCACGCGGGAAGCGCGCTCCTCGCCGAGGCGGTCCGCGAGGGCGGCGAAGTCGAGGTAGTCCCGGGTCGCGTTGCGCTTGCGCATCAGGCAGAGCCAGGCCTTGATCCGCGCGATCTCCTCGAGCGTGGGCACGCGGAGCTTGCGGCCGCCCACCGAGACTATCTCGATCTCGAGCGGCCTCGACCGGATCAGGTTCCGGATCCCCGTCTCGACCCCGTCGAGCCGACCGAGGATGAGGACAGGCCGTTGCACGCGGGCGGTGACCCACCCGGCCGTCTCCTCGAGCGCCGCGAGCACGGCGTCGAACCGGCCGCGCAGATCGGTGACGACGTGGCCGTCGTCGAGCGAGACTCGATGCCCCGCGCGGAGCGCCGCCGCGGCCCCCCCCACCAGCACGGCGTCGGGGATCAGCGCCTGGAGCCGCGCGGCCGCCGCGAGCACGGCATCGAGCCCGGGAACCGGCTTCTTCATGATAGTGAGTGTGCGCACTATCGGGCCGGGAGTCAACCCCCATCCGCCGCATCCCGATCCGCCGGGCGGATGGTGTCCGGCATCCGCTCCTCCCCGACTCGGAGCGTGAGCAGAAATCCCGCGCGGGATCCCGTTCCACCTTCCACCTATGCCGCCCGATTGCGGACCCGACCGGGCGAGTCATGCGAAGTGCGAGGATGTCCGGTCGGTGGCGCGGGAGAGGTTGACCCGCCGCGCCGGGCGGTTCTCCCCCGCCACGATGAAGGAGGTCGAGGACCGCCTCCGCATCCTCCTGCGGCCGCACTACTGACCTTCGAACTCTTCGCGCCGCTCGAGGACTTTGAGGGAGCGAGCGCGGCTGGCGCCCGCTGCCGCAGGCGGCGAGGGGGGGGGGGGGATCTGCCTCCCCGCTGGATCGACCGGACGGGCGCGCCCGTCACACCGGGCTGCCGGCGGACACGCGATGAAAGCGGCTCATGGCGCGGCCACGTCTTCCTCGAGGTCTTCCTCGACGGGAAGTGGGCACTCCTGGACGCCTCCCGGGGGGTGCTCTACGAGGATTACGACGCTCGTCAGCGCATCCTCCCCGGCAACCGGTTCGCCTACGACAAGGGAGGGGATCCGTTCGAACTCATCCTGTCGGTCCGCTGGGAGGAGTGGAAGGAACAGACCCGGACGTACTTCCGCGACTTCGATCTCGCCCTCCTCCCCGTCGACGGGGGCGCCAGCCTGCCGACTCCGGGCGCCGTGGTCGTGGCCGGGAACAACCCTGCGTGGCAATGGGTGGTGGACCGGGCCCGCGCGCTCGGGCGCCCCTGCGGGTGGGGAGGCAACGCATCGTTTCACGAGTGGATCCCGACGGCCCGGGACGGCTGGCTGGTCGTCCTCTGCGAGAAGGGGAACACCGTGCTGCCCGCCGAACACCTTGACCTCCTGCCCGAGGGCTGGGAGGCACGCGTGAAGAAGACCGCGTCCGGCGTGCTCCGGCGAAAGGCGCCCGACGGCACGGTGGTCGTCCTCGTCTTCGGGCGGGACGCGGATGCCCTGCGGCTCGAGATCGACCGACTCACCTTCGAGGACGCCGAGCGGCGCTGACCCGGTCCGCCGCGGCGAAGCTCCCGCGGCGGGCCAGCCGCCCGTCGCCGAGGGGCCTCCGCGCGCATGGGGGCTTGCGCCGGCAGGCTGATGGCGGGGCGCGAGGAGGGCGCAGCCTTGCTGGTCTCAACCGACGAGCGACGCCGCTGGGCGGGGTGCGCCTGCGGGGCGGCGCGCGATCGGCGCAAGGAGAGCCGACCCGGGCCCGGCGAGGCGGACGGCGCGGGCCCGCCCGGGCCGCAGGATTGCTGCCGGGGAGAACGGGCGATCGGGAGAATGACACGGATGAGACTGGTCCGTCTCCCCGCCGCTCCTCCGATGCCGGACGAAGGCCACCGCCCGTGATGGACGGGATCCCGGACCGGCGGCTGCGTGCCGCGCAACTGGCGGGGGCCGCGGCCATCGGCATCCTCGGCTCCTTCGTGGTCGACATGCCGAGCGGCGCCTTCGGCGCCGCCGTGCACTTCACCGGCGCGGGCGCCGCGTACGCCGTGGGACTCGGCGTGCTGGCCGCCGCCGGGGTCCTCCTGACGCTCCGGGCCCACCGCGCCGCCAGCGCCGTCCGCCTGCTCCTCCTCGGCGCCAACATCGTCTTCTTCCTGCCCGGACTCGCGACGGACCCGGTCATCGCCGGCGGGATCGCGACCTTCTGCATCGCGCTCCTCTCGCGCGACGTGTTCTCCTACCGTCCCCGGACGCGCCGGGAAGTCCGCGATCCCGCCGGATCCACGCGGCCCGGGCAAGGCGGTCCCGCCGTCCGGCACCTGCTCCTCGTCTCCCTCCTCGCGACGGTCGTGATCGCCGGCTACGGGATCAGCGACCGGATCGAGGCCCTCCTCGCGTGCACGCTGCTCGCCGTCCTCTCGCTCGGTCTCTCGGCGCCCCGCCTGCTCAGGCGCCTCCGGGCCGGCCGCCGATGGCCACTCATTCCGGCGGCATTCGTCCTCGCGGCGGTTCCGGCGTGG
>JALOQY010000195.1 GCA_025459285.1 Planctomycetota bacterium
CTCGAGGCGGCACGGCTGCTCGAGAAGGTCGTCGCCGGGACGCTCGGCGGCGCCCCGGTCCCGGTCCTCCTCCGGCTCGCCGCCCCGAAGGGACCGCTCGCCCCCGGTGGCCCGACGCCCTTCGGTATCGACGAGACGGACCTGGCGGAGACGGCGCGCGCCGTCCGGACCATGGCCCGGCTCTCGCTCACGGGGTTCGCGGCGCGACCGCCCGGACACTCGACCGATGCGGCGCCCCTCGCCGATCATCTCCGCGGCCTCGCGGCGGCGTTCCGGATCGCGGCCGAAGCCGCCGGCTTCGCCCCGAAGCGACTCGTGTTCGGCGCGGGCTTCGGGCTTCCCGGCGGTCCCGGAGAACCGCCTCTCGACCCCGGCCGGGTCGCCGGCCTCGCGCTCCCGGAGATGGAGACCTCCGCCCCGGCGGAGATCGTCCTCGAAGCGGGGCGGTACCTCGCGGGCCCGGCCGGCGTCTACCTCGCCCGGGTCCTCGGCGTGAAGCGCTCGCGCGGCTCCCTCGTGGCGATCCTCGACGGCGGCCCGCACCACCGGCCGCCGGTGGAACCGGTGGTTCCCGTCTCCCGCCTCCGGCCGGCAGCGCCCGGCGAACCCCGGCTCATCTACGACCTCGCGGGTCCGCTTCCCGCCGGGGACGACTGGCTCGGCCGGACCATCGGACTGCCCGAACTCCGCCCCGGAGACGTCCTCGCCTTCCGGGACAGCGGCGCCGTCGGCCTCGCGGCCATGCCTTGCCGCTCCGCCCTCCAACCCCTCCCGAAAGAGGCGCTCGTGGAAACGAAGGACGGCCGCCCGTTCGACGAGGACGTGAGCGCCGCCTCGCCCCTCCGGGGCTGAGAGCGTGAGCAGAGATCATCCCCGGCCCCGGCGGGCCGGCCCCCCGCCGCATCCGGATCTCACCAGACCACTTCCACGCCGGGGTACGCCCGGATGAGCGGGTCGGGTGTGAGGATCGTGAGACCGCGGTCCATCGCCGTGGCCACGATGATCCGGTCCGCCGGATCGCGGTGGATCGGGGGAAGCAGCGTGGAACGGATCGCCGCGCGGCCGTCGACCGCGAGCTCGTTGAGGCCGTGCCCCTTGATCACGGCCTCGTACCACTCTGCGGCCGGGAGCGGCAGTACCAGGGCTCCCCGCCGGGACTTCACGGCGATCTCGAAGGCCGATATGGCGGAGACGAACGGGGAGGCCGGGCTCCCGGCAATCTTCCGCCGCGCGGCCTCCGAGAGCTGCTCCTGGTCTGCGACCAGCCACAGGAGCGCACAGGTGTCGAGCAGGACGAGTTCACTCCGCATCGGGCCAGTCCTCAGCCGACAGCGGCCGCACCGGGTCCTCGATGAACCGGACTCCTCCGAGCCTCTCGATCCTCGCCAGCGGGTCCGTCTGGCGCCCGACCGGGCGGAGGTCCGCCACCGGCTTGCCGTTCCGGCAGATGCGGACCCACTCCCCCTGCTCCTCGACGGCGGCCAGAAGGGCTGACAGGCGCGTCTTGGCTTCGTGGGTGTTCACGACGATCATGAACTTAGTCTAGTCTGGTTTACATCGTGCGTCCAGCGCCTTCCGTCCGGCTGTCGTTCGCGTGTGACCTCCGCGCTGCGGGAACCCGCCCGCGACGGGCGGCCCGATCACGTCCCCGCGGTCGGACCGGCGTCGCAGAAGGTCCCGAGCCAGAGTTCGGCCGAGAGGAGGCGCCACAGGATCGGCTCGGGGCGGTCGTCCCCGGACCGGAAGCGGCGAAGGGCGGCCTCGCCGTACGACGGGTCGAAGAGACCCCGCTCGCGGAAGGCGCGCGAGGCGATCAGATCGGCCAGCAACTCCCCCGCCGCGCCGCGGAGCCACGCCGAGGAGGGCACCGCGAACCCGATCTTGTCCGTCCGGATCCGCACCTCCTCGGGAATCACGCCGCGCAGCGCCTCGCGGAGCACCACTTTCGTCGCACCGCCGGAGAGGAGAGCGGGATCGGGCAGCGCATCGGCGAACTCCACGATCCGGTGGTCGAGGAACGGCAGGCGGACCTCCCGGGAGAACGCCATGGAGTTACGGTCGGCGTGGCGCAGGAGGTGCGGCAGCATCCGGGCATCCCGGGACTGTAGCAGGCTCTCCCGAAGGTCGCGCGGGCGCGGCGGGAACGGCGCCCGCCCCCGCGCGAAGTCCCCGGCCAGCCAGGGGGCGGGCGGAGATCCCCGCAGCGCCGCGACCCAGCCCGGCCGCCGGCTCCGCAGCGCCCCCCGGAAGATCGCCCGGGACGCGGCGCGGCCGTGCACGGCGGCGTGGGCGGCCTGCTCCCGCCGCAGGCGCAGGAACCGGCCGCGCCGGAGGAGCGACCACCAGAGATCCCCGAAGAAGAAGGGGTAGCCGGCGAAGACCTCGTCGGCGCCCTGCCCGTCGAGGAGCACCGTCACGCCGGCATCGGCGGCGAGCTCCATCACCTTCCACTGGGCGTGGATGCTCGGCCCGCCGAAGGGCTCCTCCTGGCTCGCCACGAGGCGCGGGAGATCCGCCACGAAGCCCTCCGCGGTCGGGGTCACCCGCCGCGCCTCCACCCCCGCCGCCGTCGCGACGAGGTCCGCATAACGCGTCTCGTCCACCGGGGTGCCCGGGAAACAGGCCGAGAAGGCGGCCCGGGACGCTCCGCCGGCCAGGCGCGCGGTGAGTGCCACCACCGCCGAGGAGTCGATGCCCCCGGAGAGGCTCGTGCCCACCGGCACGTCGCTGCGCAGCCTCAGGCGGACGGAGTCGACGAGCAGGTCGCGAAGCCGTCCGGCACTCTCCGCGAGCGGAGCCCGGACGATCTCCGGCCGGTCCGGGAGCGCCCACCAGCGCCGCATCGCGAGCCGCCCGTCACGGATCGTGAGGAGGTGCGCCGGGGGAAGCTGACGGATGCCCTCGAAGAAGGTCTCCGCCGTCGTCCCGGCGGCTCCGAGCACGAGGAACCGCCGGAGCACCGCGTCGTCCGCGCGGCCCGCGCCGGAGCCCGGCGGAACGAGCGCCTTCAGCTCCGACGCGAAACGGAACTCCCGTCCCGGCTCGAAGCGGTAGAAGAACGGCTTCTCCCCGAAGCGGTCCCGGGCCGCGAGGAGCGTCCGCGCCGCGCGGTCCCAGAAGGCGAAGGCGAACATCCCGTTCAGCCGCGGCAGCGCCTCCTCCCCCCAGCGAACCAGGGCCGCGAGCAGCACCTCGGTGTCCGTGGCCGTCCGGAAGCGGTCCCCGCGCGCCGCGAGCTCCTCGCGCAGTTCGAGGTAGTTGTAGATCTCGCCGTTCAGGGCGAGGAGGTATCGCCCCGCCGCATCCGCCATCGGCTGGCGGCCGGCCGGGGTCGGATCGATGACCGCGAGACGGCGGTGACCGAGCACCAGCGGCCCGTCCGTCTCGATCCCCTCCCCGTCGGGTCCGCGGTGGGAAAGCCGCGAGAGCATGCGACCCACGTCCGCCTGGTCCGGGGGCCCCCCGTCGAGAGCCACCCGCCCGGCGATTCCGCACACGCTCAGCGCGCCTCGGGCACCTGGACGAAGACGCCGCCGTTCTCCTCGGCGAGTCGCCTCAGGAACTCCGTGTCCACCCCGAGGTTGCCGAAAGTGATCACGTTCGTCTTGACGCGTGCGAAGCGGTTCAGCTCGCGATACCACGACGCCAGGACGTCGGCCTCCGTGATGTCGCCGGTGGTCGGCTCGCCGTCCGTGAGGAAGAAGATCGTGTCAGGGGTATCCCCGAAGTTCCCCACCAGGTCCTGCCCCGGCTTGATGTCGAGGACGAGCCGGAAGACGTCCACGTAGTTCGTCTCGAAGCCGCTGCCCGAACCGGTGCCCGTGGGGCTCTCCGCCCGCAGGCGCGAACCGGCGCTCTTCACGTTCGACGGCGTGGCGGGAACCATGGAGTTCTCCCACTTCGAGGCCATCGAGCGGAAGAAGTAGAGGTTGAAGCGCGTGCGCGGGTCGAGGGTCGCGAGGCTCGCCTCGACCTCGCTCCGGGCGAGCATGGCCTTCGTGGCCTCGGGCGGATAGCTCCGCTTGAAGCGCGTGAGCCAGCCCGGATCGATCCGGATCCCGGAGGCCATGGAAGAGGAGATGTCGATCACGTACCCGACGCCCTCCGAGAAGACCTCCAGGCCGTAGTAGGTCGGCGTCTCGGCGTAGCGCGGCTCGTCCTTGGCGGGCTCCTTCGGCGCGTCGGGCCGGTCCGGGATGCCGCCGCCGGCGCGGGCCCGCTCCTTCGTCCACCAGTCCCGCCAGTACTTCGGGTTCATGCCGAGGTCGTCGCGGGTGATCTTCTTCAGGGCTTCCCGGATGTCCTTCCTGACCCGCCCGGACTCCGACTCCATCCGGGTGATCAGCGGCTCCACGGCGTCCATCTGCCCGAGCGCGCCGAGGCAGTCCGCCGCCGCGGAGCGCACCTGCCAGGCCGAGGCATTGAGCTGCTGGCTCACCGGCAGCCACGCCGCCCCGGACTTCTCGCCGAAGCAGGCGATGGCGTCGAAGGCCGCGATCCGCACCTTCTCCGCGCGATCCTTGGCCATCTCCCGCAGGGTGGGAAGCGCCGGCTCGTACTGGAGGAGCCCGAGAGCCCGGGCGATGTGGGCCCGGGCGAGCCAGTAGCCGTCGCCGAGGTACTTCATCAATTCGGGCGCGGCGTCCTGGTCCCCGATGTCCGCGAGCACCCGCGCGACGTACGCGCGGCAGATGCCGGTATTCTCGGAAAGCCCTGTGGTCCGGAGCCACTCCCGCACTTCCTTCGCCTTCGTGCGCCCGAGGACGACGACGATCGTCTCCCGGACCCGCTCCGAGTTCGTGCGGAAGAGCGGCACCAGGGTGGCGGCGGTCAGCGGGTCGTTCACCGCCTGGAGCGACTTGATGCGGGCGGCCAGCGTCGCGGGATCGGTCTCGGCCCGGATCAGGGCACGTTCCTTCGCGCCGGGTGCGTCGGGCTTCACGGTGTCCAGCTCTTCGGGGGTCGGCGCCACGGTGGGGCGCCTTCCGAGGATCCGGTCGCGCCAGCGCCGGTCGAAGTCCTCCGGATCGCCGCCGAAGGCCTCGCGCAGGGCGGTGCGGTGGTCCGTGCCCTTGCGGAGGATGGACAGGAACTTCACGAACCTCTCCCGGTCCTCCTCCAGGTAGACGTCGAACCACGACCAGGCCCGGAGCTGCATGTCCAGCTCGAGCTGGGACAGCGCATGGACGTCGAAGATCTTCTGCACCGGCGCGGAACGCGGGCTTCCAGCGATCTTCAGGAGCTTCTCGCGCCAGTTCCGGCCGTTGTCCGAGGGCGGAGTCCCCTCGTCCGCGCAGAAGGTCGCCATCTCCCGGAGCCGCGGGTGCAGGCGGGACAGCCAGTGGCCGCCGGCTTCCATGAACCAGCGGGGGAAGTACTTGTCGTTCCCATTCACCTGGACCCAGCAGGACATCATCAGGTGCGCCACGGAGTGCCGCACGGCCACGTGGAGGCCGTAGTCGTCCCGCGCCTTCTGGCGCGAGGTGGCGAAGCCGTTGAACGGGTAGCCGCCGGCGATGCGCGTGCTCCCGCCGCCGTAGACGATATTGGTCCGGGGGCTCCCGAAGTAGGCGGCCTGGACCTGCTCCATGGTCGAGGAGTCGTCCATGAGGTAGATGGCCCCGGGCCGGGACATCCCGGGTGCGCTGCCGAAGTACCGCACGAAGTCGTCCCACGCGATCTCCGCCCGCTGGATGAAGAGGTGGGCGATCTCGTGCATGTACGCGATCCGCGGCGCGCCCTGCTGGGTGCTGAGCTTCAGGTCCTGGATGTCCGTCACGAGGTAGAAGTGCGGGCTCTTGACGACCACGAACTTCTTCCGCGCGCCGAGAAGGCCGCGTTCGATCTCCACCTGTCGGCGGATGATCGCCATGTCGTCTTCGCGCCACGGCCGGCCGTTGACCCCGCACTGGGGGCACCACTGCGGATTGGGATTGTTGCAGTCGCACTTGCCGTCCAGGGCCTCGCTGCACGCGAGCTTCCAGGAGGCGGCGTGACGCCGGAGGAAGCACTCCATCTTCCGGTTGTTCGCGCAGGTCGCGTCCCAGCCCTCCGGGAGGATCTTCGGGCACCCTCCGGGCGCGGCCCGGCACAGGGGGCAGTTGCAGGGATCGTCCGGCGGATCGACGGGGGCGTTCAGGAAGTGGTAGCAGGCATTGCCCTGCCGGCAGGTGCACTTCGGCGGATCCCCGGAAGCGGGTGGAGCAGGGCTCACGAGGATGGGGAGAAGCAGAAGCCCGACGAAGAATAGACTGCGGCTCGTTCCGTTCATCGCTGACCGTCCATGGTACCAGCCCGGCGCGTCCGGGGCCCCGATTGCCGCCGGGAGCGCCCCCCCCTCTGGCAGCCTGTCGGGGTAAAGGGTCGCACCACAGAGATCGTCCTTGGCCCCGACAGGCTGTTAGCGCAGCTGGTCCCTCATGCGCAGCGCCAACTCGTCCGTGGGATCCTTCTCCAGGGCGAGATCGTTCGCTTCCCGGGCCTCCGCGAGCCGGCCGAGTCGATACTGGATTCGCGCGAGGAGTGCGTACGTCCGCGCCCGATCGGGCGCGAGTTCCCGCGCCTTCTGCAGGATCTCGATGGCCTCGTCAGGGTCACGCATCTTGATCACGTCGGCCAGGGCCTCGTAACGCTCGGCCGTGGGCTCGCGCGCCACGGCGGCGCGGAAGTCCCGTTCCGCCAGGCGCGGCATCGCGATCTTCAGGTGCGCCCGGCCTCGCAGGTACAGGGCCTCGGCGTTCTCCGGCTCCCGGGCGAGGATCCGGTCCAGGTGCTCGAGCGCCTTCCCGGGCTGGTCCATGTCCTCCCAGGCCCTCGCCTCGGCAAGACCCGGCGGGTCGCCGGCCTTCCCGGGGGGAGACGGGGGATGGGACTTCGCGGCGGTGCCGGGAGGCACGACGGCGTCCGGGCTCCCCGCCGTGCCGGTCAGGGGGGTCTCCTCGGGCCGGGGAGGAGGGACGTACTCCCCTTCCACCCCCGGCCACCAGACGGCGGCCAGGAAGGCGACCCCCACGACGATGGCGATTCCCGCGGCGGCCCGGAGCAAGCGCCGTCCCCCGTTACCTGAGCCTCGGGATCGACCCGGCGAGGACCACGGAGCCGTCAGCGTCCCGCACCTCGAGGCCGGCGCCGGCAAGCCCCCCGAGATGGCCGGGGAGAGTGTCGCCCCGGCCGGTGTCGAGCACGAGCGATCCCAGCCCCAGGAAGCCGCGGGCCGTGAAGGAGCCCAGCTCCGTCTCCTCGTCGCCGGTGAGCCAGACGGCGTATTCGGCGCCCCGATCGAGGCCGATCACCCGGAAGGCCAGCCGCTCGCGGGCCCGCTCGAAGAGGTTCACGGCCAGCGCCGAAACCGCGCCGACCGCATCGATCCCGGAGTCCGCCGGCGGGGTCAGGGCTCCGAGGCCCGCCCCCACCGCGAAAGTGCCCTCCTCCGCGTCGCCGCCGTCCGGATCCACGAAGTCGGGGATCGCGCCCTCGAGCACCGGGGAGCCGTCCGAGACCACGAAGAGCTTCTGTCCGCTGAAGTCCGCGAGACTGGTGACACCCTCGGGCCAGGAGTCGCGCAGGCTGGAGAAGCGGAACGTCGCGAATCCCCGACTGCCCCGGAACTCCAGCTCTCCGAACGGAGTCCCGGTGTCGACATCCTCCCCGAGCACGACCTCGCAAACGTTCCCGGCATCGAGGCCGCCGGCGAAGACGAGGAGCTTTCCGGCTCCCCGATCGCCGGAGGTGACGACCGTGAGAGCGAATCGGCCGGTGGCGGACGAGCCGTCCTCCGTGGATGCGAGCTCCCCGCGCACCCGCTGGATGGTGAGCCCCGCGGCCTCGACCGGGCACACGAGGGCCGCGACGACGGCCAGGGACAGGACGAAGGGCAATACGGTCTTCACGGCACACCTCCTCCCGGGAACGCCGGGATCCTCAAAGCCTGAGCATATCACGTCTCAGTCCCCGACCTGCCCCATGAGCAGCACGATGTTCGCGCGCTGCACGAGGCTGTTGATGTTGGGGATCGCGCGGAGCTCGGCGGCGGTCGCGTCGTTCACGATGTAGACGGCCGTCTTCCAGGTCGTCTCGTCGTACTCGCACTTCATCACGCGGATCTCGTAGAAGTTCTTCCCGAGGTGCAGTCCACGCCCCTCCCGCACGGCGTCGGCATACTTCTTCCCGAACATGACCCCCTTGCGGTCCCGGAACTCCCCGAGGATGTCGCCGGAACCGAAGATCTTGTTCCGCCCTTCGTCGACGACACTCCACGTTTCGAGCGCTCCCGCGTGGACCTTCCGCCCGGGCTCCTGGGCGTTGATGAGGAGGCCGGTGTAGGCACCGCCGGTGGTGGACGGGGCGACGGTCGGCGCGGCTTCGTACTGCTGGCCGCAGGCAACGAACACGAGGAGCAGCATCGCGGACATGGTTCGAGCGAGAGTCATGGATCCCTCCACGGTTTCTGACGAGCCTGAGAGCGTGAGCAATAATCCCGCGCGGCCTCGTTGTCGGCCCCGGCGCGGCCGGAGGGGTAGTCGGTGGGCGAGATCGACGCCCGCGCCGGGGCCGACAACCCTTCGGGCCGGGGTGATCCGCTTCGCGGCGCGTCCTTCGTGAGCCTCGGCGGCTCCGCCGCCGGAGCGCCGTC
>JALOQY010000522.1 GCA_025459285.1 Planctomycetota bacterium
TCGCCCCGCTGGCCCATCGCCACGTGGTCTTCACCATCCCGAAGGCGCTGCGCAAGCTCTTCCTGCGCGAGCGCGCCCTCCTCGACCTGCTCCCCCGGGTCGCTTTCGAGACGCTCACGCGCTGCCTGCGCGCGGCCCTCGACCGCAAGGATGGCGTGCCGGGCTTCGTGGTGGCGATCCAGACGTTCGGGACGGAAGCGAACTACCATCCGCACCTCCACGGCCTGGTGTCGGACGGCCTCTTCCTGCGGGGCGGGGAGTTCGTGGGCGCTCCGCTGTGGGACGAGGAGTTCGAGCGGCTGCTCACCGAGACCTTCCGAAGGCTCGTGCTCGCGGCCCTGCGGAAGAGGGATCGGTTGTCGGACGACTTCCACGAGAAGCTCCTCACGTGGAGACACGGGGGAGGGTTCAGTGTCTACGGCCGTCACCTCATCCTCAATGCCGAGCCCGCGTGAGTCTGGAGTCCGGAGTCCGGAGTCCGGAGGAACTGCCTGCGAGACGGCTTGATCGACCTCCGGACTCCAGACTCCAGACTGTCTCACATGGCACATTCCCGACGCGAGGACCCACCAGGTCCGCTACCATGGGGCCCACGCGAATCGCTCGCGCGCGCTCTACCGGGCGGCGGACGAGGGGGCCTCGCCGAAGCCCGTCGCGGGGCCGGCCGGGGAGCCGAAGTCGAAGAGCCGGGTGAGCTTGAGCGCGGCGGATCCGGAGGGTCTTCGAATGCGACCCGCAGACCTGCCCCCGCTGCGGCAAGCCCGTGCGGATCGTCGCCTTCCTGACCGGGCCCCGGGTCATCGACGAGATCCTGCGCCACCTCGAGGCCCACCCCCCGGAAGACCTCTTCCACGCGCGCGACCCGCCGGCGGCGTGACGGCCGGTGCGGCGGGACCCACCTCCGATCCCGAGCCACCGGACTCATCGCTCCCGACGGACGGGAACGGGGAGGGTCTGTCCGCCCCCGGGGATCCGGACCGGTGGGGGAGGGGTTCGGGCACGGCGAAGCGGGCGGGGGAGCCCGGCAAGCCCGCATTGACCGGAGACCGGCGTCGGGAGGCGGGGACGGAGGGGCTTTCGAAGGGTGGAGTTCGCCTCTCTGTTCGCACCCACGACTCCCCAGACCAGGGAGGCTACCCGGGATGGCCCCACACAATTCCCTACCTGTTTCCCTACCTGTATGTCGCCGTTCCTTTCCCGGCCTCCGGTGGCAATCGCCCCGGAGCGGCGCGGGGAAGGGTCCCGCCACGGCACCGGGAATCACGGGGACCGCTGGATCCGCGTGCGGTCATTCCTCGAACTCCTCGAGGCCGATGCCGAGCACCCCGGGCGGCGCGGACAGGCGGACCTCGGCCCCCTCGCGTCGGAGGACCAGCGGCACCCGGGCCCCGCCGTTCCTCCCCGCCGCCTCGATCGCCCGGGCCAGCGCGGCGGCGGAGTCCACGGCCACGCCGTCGTAGGAGAGGAGCACGTCCCCCGGCCGGAGACCGAGGGCGTCCGCGGCCCCCTCCGGCATGACCGAAGCGACCCGGACGCGGAAGGCGAAGGTCGCATCGGCGCGCTCCAGGGCGACCCGGACGTCCGGCTGATCCGGGGAGAGCTCGATCGTCCGGTCGAGGAGGGCGAAGCCGCTCCGCTTCGCCACCACCCGGACCGGTCCCGCCCGCACGCCCCGGATGTGGACGATTCCCTCCGCGTCGGTCGTACGGAGAGGGATGTTCTGCTCGCGCAGGAAAGTCGTGAGCCAGTCGAGGAGGTCCCGCCCGTCGCGGGGCAGGAAGACGCGCACCCCTTCCAACGGCCGCCCCTCGGGGTCCTCGAAGACGAGTCGGGTCGCCGCCTCCGGCGCGAGCCGGAACGCGAGTTCCGTGGTCTCCCCCGGTCGGAACTCAACCTCCGGCCGGACCTGCGCCTCATACCCGATTCCGAAGGCGGCGAAGTCGTGCTTCCCCGCGCGAAGCCCGACCACGTGGCCCGTGAAGCCGCAGCGGATCCCGGCGGCCATCCAGAGTGGTGTCCGCACTGGGTTTCCCTCCAGGTCCAGGATCGCGATGTCCACCGCCGAACCGCGCTCCAGTTCGAAGTCCACACGGGCCTCACCGCCGGCGGGGCCGAGGGTCGCCTCCTTCCTCTGGGGCGAGTGCTCCTTCCCGTTGGAGAAGAGCACGTACTCCCCCTCCGGCAGGTTTGCGAACGCGTAGCGTCCGTCCTCGTCGGGCACGAGGCGGGCCGAGACGAGCGAGAAGGCCGCCCGTTTCCGGAGGTCGGTCCGCTCCGCCTCCAGCCGCGACATCTGCACCACCACCTGCACCTCCGTGAGCGGCTCGGCCGTCTCGCGGTCCGTGACCCGGCCGTGGATCCGCCCGGTGCCGAGGAGGATGTCGTGGACGACGTGCTCGTTCTCGCCGACAAGGACCCGGGACACATGGAACCGGCCCGGCATGCGGACGAGGTACGCGCCCGCCGGGACCGGCGAGAACCGGTACTCGCCCGCCTCCCGGACG
>JALOQY010000523.1 GCA_025459285.1 Planctomycetota bacterium
CCGCCTGTTCCGCTCTTTCTGGCCCCGCCGCCGGTCCCAGGGCGGGTAAACCGACCCAGGGTCATTCTTCCCGGGCGGGAGAATTGACCCTGGGTCAATCTTCCCGGATTTTCGGGAGGATGGAGCGGAGGAAGGCGGCGTCCTTCGGGTGGGTGAGGAGAGTGACGGCCTCTTCCGGCGTCACCCAGCGAGCGGAGAGGATCTTGCGGTCCTCCGGCGCCAGCTTCTCCTGGTCGGTGTCGAAGAGGAAGACGTGGATCTCCTTGACCTCCGAGAGATCGTCCGCGAGGTCGAGCCCGATGCGGTGGCGCTCGTAAGTCCCGAGTTCGCCCACGAGCCGCAGCGAGAAGACCCCGGACTCCTCGCGGACCTCCCGCGCCGCGGCCTCGGCCGCCGTCTCGCGCTTCTCCACGTGCCCCTTCGGCAGGGACCACGAGCCGCCCCGCTGCTCGACAAGCAGGATCTTCCCCGCCCGCCGCACCACGCCCGCCCCGCTCACCGTGTGTTTCATCGCGCCTCGCGCTCTTTTCCGGCAGCGTCCAGTCGCCGCCGGTCGCCGATCCTACCCGCCCGAGCCGCTCCCGTCTTGCTTCAGCAGGATTCCACGACGAGACCCGGGACATCCGTGAAGTGCCGCGGGTTGCCGGTCAGCAGCCGGTGGCCGGAAGAGAGACACACCGCGGCGATGAGGGCGTCCATGTCTCCGATGGGCCTTCCCCGTCGCAGCAAGTGGCCGACGATCCGGCCGAAGGCCTCTGCGGCGCGCGCGTCGAACTCGAGGATGGTGAGTGGACCGAGGAGGCGATCGACCCGCTCCTGCTCCCGGACGGCATCCTCGGAGCGCGCGACTCCGACCAGCAGTTCGGCCACGTTCAGGCGGGTCGTGGCGAGGGTCTCGCCCGCCCGGGCGCGCCGGGCGACTTCGGCCCGCGCGGCCCGGCTCGCCTCGCCACGGCGGGACTTGCACAGGTCGATGAGCACGCTGGTGTCGAGGCAGGTCATCGGCCCGCGACCCTCGGCTTTATCGACCGCCGCGCCACCGTCTCCTCGATGGCCCGGTGCGCCTCCGTGCTCAAGGGGTTTCGATCGAGGTCCCGGAACCACTTCTCGATGTCGATGGAGGCCGGGACCAGGCGCTTGACCGCCTCGCTGAACGACTCGTCGGGGCGCTTGGCGTCCTTCAGCCGATCATAGGCTTCGAGATCGAGGGAGATCGTCTTCGTGGCCATTGGCTCTCTCCATGCATGTACACACACAGATGATAGCCGCGGCGGCCTCCAGGTCAAGTCCGGAGGTCCGAGGGTGCTAGGATGGGCCACGAGGAGGTGCGCATGAGAGTGGTGGTGCTGGTACTCCTCGCGGCGGGCGGCTGCTGTTCCTTCCATCAGGAGACCGGCGTGCCGGCCGGGAGGCTCGGCTTCGCGCTGGGTACGTACCTGACCGTGGAGGGCGAGACGGCCGCTCCCGCCGCGAAGGTGAACCCCCGCACGCTGATCGTCGACACGGTCAACGGGGAGAGGCTCGACCGGCCGGTATCCGTGATCATCGAAAATCCGGAAGTGGAGCTCCCGCCGGCGGGGCGCGTGATCATCCGCGGGTACGAGACCGGGAAGATGATCGGCACGCCGGACGCGGAAATCCAGGCGGCGGCGGAGGCGGGGCGGGATGCGCATGTGGGCCAGGCGGCGTTCCAGTTCTACCGGACCTTCGTTCTTCTCTCGTGGGTGGAGCCCGTGAAGTAGGCGGCCCCCCGTTCACGCCCGGGCGGCCTCGAGGAGCGCCTCCCAGGCGGCCCGCACATGGCGCTCCTCCGTCATCGTCTGGCCGATCGACATGCGGAGCGTCAGCTTCCCGTCGAGCTTCGTGTGGGTGAGGAAGAGCTTCCCCGAGGCGTTCACCTGATCGAGGATCCGCTGATTCTCGCCGTCCCCGCCCCGGTGTCGGAAGCACACCAGGTTCAGCGGCGCCGGCGCGGCCAGTTCGAAGTCCGGGGATGCCGACACCCACCGGGCGAACTCCTGTCCCAGCGCGACGTGCCTCCGAACGTGATGGCGCAGCCCCTCCGCGCCGTAGTGGCGGATCACGAACCACAGCTTCAGCGCGCGGAACCGCCGCCCGAGGGGGACGTGCCAGTCCCGGTAATCGATCACCGCCCCGGACTCCGTGGCCTTGTTCCGCAGGTACTCGGGCAGGATCGAGAGAGTCCGGATGAGGGCCGCCCGATCCGCGGTAAAGAAGCAGTCGCAGTCGAAGTTCGTGAACATCCACTTGTGGGGGTTGAAACAGTAGCTGTCGGCGAGATCGAGCCCCTCGTGGATCCACCGGAACTCCGGACAGAGGGCCGCCGTGCCGCTCATCGCGCCGTCCACGTGGAACCAGACGCCGCGCTCCCGGCAGATCCGCCCGATCGCCGGCAGCGGATCCATCGCGTTCGAGGAGGTCGTGCCCACCGTGGCCGAGACGAAGCAGGGGGTGAGGCCCGCGGCCCGATCCGCGTCGATCGC
>JALOQY010000524.1 GCA_025459285.1 Planctomycetota bacterium
GGTGCTCTTCGTGGGGTGGGAGGGGGTCGGCCTCTGCTCGTACCTGCTCATCGGGTTCTGGTTCCACAAGCAGAGCGCCAGCGACGCCGGCAAGAAGGCCTTCATCGTCAACCGCATCGGGGACGCCGGCTTCCTCGCCGGGATGTTCCTCATCTTCGTGACCTTCGGGACGCTCGACTTCCGCGCGGTGATGGCGGCCGCCGCCCACCTGCCGGTCGAGTACGCCTGGGGCGGGACGCTCACCCTCATCGGGCTGCTCCTCTTCGTGGGCGCCACCGGCAAGAGCGCGCAGCTGCCGCTGTTCGTCTGGCTGCCCGACGCGATGGAGGGCCCGACCCCGGTCTCCGCCCTCATCACATCAAGCGGGTCCTCGCCTACTCCACGGTGAGCCAGCTCGGCTACATGTTCCTGGCCTGTGGCGTCGGGGCCTTCGGCGCCGGGATCTTCCACGTCTTCACCCACGCCTTCTTCAAGGCGCTGCTCTTCCTCGGCTCGGGATCGGTCATCCACGCGATGTCGGGCGAGCAGGACATGCGGAACATGGGCGGCCTCAAGGCGAAGCTGCCCTCCACGCACCTCACCATGCTCGTGGGCTGCGTCGCGATCGCCGGGATCCCCCCGCTCGCCGGCTTTTTCTCGAAGGACGAGATCCTCTGGTCGGCCTACCGGGTGGGCGGCTACGGGCAGCTCGTGTGGGGCATCGGCGCGGTGGCGGCGGCCCTCACCGCCTTCTACATGTTCCGCCTCTACTGGATGACGTTCGGCGGGAGCTTCCGCGGCACCGCGGAGCAGGCGAAGCACGTCCACGAGTCGCCGCGGACGATGATCGTCCCTCTCCAGGTCCTGGCGCTGGGCTCGATCCTCGCCGGCTTCCTCGGCGTGCCGGCGGTGCTCGGCGGCGGCAACTTCATCGAGCACTTCATGGAGCCGGCTTTCGAGCACGCGCACCACGCGCTTCGCGAGGTCTTCATGGCGCCCGTGCCCGGCCACGGCGTCGAGCTCGCCCTCATGGGCCTGAGCGTCCTCATCGCGGTGGGCGGCATCCTGGTGGCGACCCGCTTCTACAAGGGGGCCTTCGAGATCCCGGCCCGCCTGGCCGCGTCCTTCCCCGGAGCCTACCGGACCCTCCTCAACAAGTACTGGGTGGACGAGATCTACGGGGCCGTCTTCGTGCGGGGACTCGCCCTCGGCGGGGGCCACGCCCTCCACGCGAACGACCGCTTCGTGGTGGACGGCGGCGACGGCGAGGTGAAGGCGGGGCTCGGGGTGAACGGCGTCGCCTGGGGCGTGCGCGACCTCGTGGCGAAGGCCTCCAACCTCTGGGACCGCTACGTCGTGGACGGCGCCGTCAACTTCACCGCGTTCCTGCTCGACAACCTCAGCTACGCGTTCCGGGCCGTGCAGAGCGGCCTCGTGCAGGGCTACGCGCTCAGCATGCTGATCGGCCTCTTCCTGCTGATCGCGGCCGGCCGCTTCCTCCTCGGGCTGTACTAAGGGGCTTTAGACCGCATGGACTTCTATCGGGAGCACCTCCTCTCCGTCATCGCCTACACGCCCCTAGTGGGCGCCCTCGTCCTCCTCCTCCCCGCCTTCTCGGGCAAGGAGAAGGAGAACGCGGTGCGCTGGGTGGCGAACGGGTTCGGCCTCCTCGGCTTCCTGGTGAGCCTGCCCCTGTGGTTCTGGTTCGACCGCGGGGCGGAGGGCTTCCAGTTCGTGGAGAAGGCGCCCTGGATCCCCTCGATCGGAGTCCAGTACTTCTTCGGGGTGGACGGGATCTCGACGCTGCTCATCCTGCTGACGACGCTCCTCGGCTTCATCGCGATCCTCTCCTCCTGGACCGCGGTCACGGAGCGGGTGCGCGGGTACTACGTCTTCCTGCTCCTCCTCCAGGTCGGCATGATCGGCGTCTTCTGCGCCCTCGACATGTTCCTCTTCTACGTGTTCTGGGAGGTGATGCTCGTCCCGATGTACTTCCTCATCGGGATCTGGGGCGGGGCGCGGCGGCTGTACGCGGCCATCAAGTTCTTCCTGTACACCCTGGTCGGCTCGGTGGTGATGCTGCTCGGCATCCTGGCCCTCTACTTCCACGCGCAGAAGGTGCCGGGGCAAGAGGCGACGGGCAGCTTCGACTACACGGTGTGGATGCAGATGGGGATCCCCGCCGACCTGCAGTTCTGGGTCTTCCTGGCCTTCTTCCTCGGCTTCGCCATCAAGGTGCCGATGTTCCCGTTCCACACCTGGCTCCCCGACGCCCACGTCGAGGCGCCCACCGCGGGATCCGTCATCCTGGCCGGCGTCCTCCTGAAGATGGGGACCTACGGCTTCGTCCGCTTCTCGCTGCCGCTGCTGCCGCAGGCGACCCTCGAGGCGGTGCCCTGGGTGGTCACCCTCTCGATCATCGGCATCGTGTACGCCGCGCTCGTCACCCTCGTGCAGAAGGACATGAAGAAGCTCATCGCGTACTCGTCGGTGAGCCACCTCGGCTTCGTGATGCTCGGGATGTTCGCGCTCAACCCGCTCGGGCTCGAGGGGAGCGTCCTGCAGATGGTCAACCACGGGATCAGCACGGGCGGGCTCTTCCTCCTGGTCGGGATCCTCTACGAGCGGCG
>JALOQY010000525.1 GCA_025459285.1 Planctomycetota bacterium
GGTACGGGATCGACCAGGTCGTGCTGCTGCCCTTCGACGAGCGGGTCAGAGACACGCCGGCCGGGGAGTTCTGCGACCGCGTCTTCCGGGACGGGATCGGGGTCCGGGGGATCGTCCTCGGCTTCGATTCCCGGTTCGGGCGCGGGCGCGAGGGGGATCTCGCGTTCGTGCGCGACTGGGCGAAGGACAAGGACGTGGTCGTCCGCTCGGCGCCGCCCGTGCTGATCGGAGGGGCCCGGATCTCCTCCTCGGCGATCCGTCGGGCGATCCTCTCCGGCCAGCACGACCTCGCCCAGTCCATGCTGGGGCGGCCGGTGGCCGTCTACGGGACGATCGTGAGGGGAGACGGCCGGGGACGGGGGCTCGGCTTCCCCACGGCGAACGTGGACCTCGGCGGCGAGTTGTGCCCCCCGGACGGCGTCTACGCCGCCTGGGCGAGGCTCGCCGACAACTGGATGCCGGCCCTCGTGAACGTGGGGCGGCGACCCACCTTCACCGGGGAGGGGGGCGACGTCCGGGTCGAGGTCCACGTCCCCGGCCTCGACCGCGACATCTACGGCGAGCGGATGGAGGTGCGCTTCATCCGGATGATCCGCGGCGAGCGGAAGTTCGCCGGCGCCGCCGAACTGGTGCATCATCGTCGAGGCCGGCCGCCCCCAGGACGGCGGGCGGCTCGTGTTTCCCTGACGGAGTGCGGGACTTCACACCGCGAGGTCGCTGTCGCGGACGGGTGGTTCGCCGGTGCGCCGCGTGAACAGGGCGGTGCCGAGGGTCATGGGGCCCACGCGGCCGCTGAACATCAGCACGATCACCACGAGCTTGCCGAGAGCCGAGAGCCCCGGCGTGATCCCCATGCTGAGCCCGACCGTCCCCACCGCCGAGGCCACCTCGAAGAAGTTCTGGTCGAAGGGCGTGCTCTCGGTCAGCTCGAGGAGCCACGTCCCGGCGAGGAGCGTCAGGATGTAGAAGCCGAGGACGGCCACCGCCGCCTGGACGCGGTCGGCGGGGATCGACCGCCCCCAGAACCGGACGCCGCTCTCCCCGCGCGCGGCGCTGCGCATCACCCCGAGGATGGCCGTCGCCGTGGTGCACTTGATCCCGCCGCCCGTGCCGGAGGGTGATGAGCCCACGACCATGAGCACGATGAGGAGCAGGACCGAGGCCTTCGAGATGCCGGCGATGTCGATCGTGTTGAAGCCCACCGTGGTCTGGGCGGTCATCGCCTGGAAGAACGACGCGAGCAGGCGCCGGTGGGCGGGGAGGTCGCGCAGCGCCGGTTCGCTCACGAAGACGATGAGCGTGCCGGCGACCGTCATCCAGAACGTGGACCACAGGATGATCTTCGTCGTCAGGGTGACCTTGCGGACCTTGCCGAGGATCATCCGCGTCAGGTCGACGAAGACGATGAAGCCCACCGCGCCGAGGAAGGCGAGGGCGGCGATCGTCAGGTTGACGCCGGTGTGGCCCGCGAACCGGACGAGGCTGTCGGGATTCAAGCTGAAGCCGGCGGTGCAGAAGGCGGAGACGGCGTGGAAGATCGCCTGCCACAGCGGCGCCTCGACGCCGGCATCGCGGAAGAGGAAGAAGAGGGCCGTGGCGCCCACGGTCTCGATGGCGATCGTGAACCGGATGACACTGCGGATGAACTTGTCGATGCGGAAGGACTCCGGCAGCGAGAAGACCGCCTGGCCGACGTTCTGCCGGACCGTGGAGAGCGGCTCCCGGCGCGACAGCACGAAGAAGGAGCCGAGCGTCATGTAGCCGATGCCACCGAGCTGGATCAGGACGAGGATGATGATCTGCCCGAAGAGGGTGTAGCCGTCCGGTGTGCCGACAGTGGCGAGGCCCGTGGTGGAAGCCGCCGACGTCGCCGTGAACAGGTGGTCGAGCGCGTTTCCGGCCCGGTGGGCGAAGGGCAGGCAGAGGAGGAGCCACCCGACAACGACGTAGGAAAGGTAGCCGAGCAGCACCATCCGCGGAGGCTCCATGCCGCGGAGAACGTGGATGCTCCGGCGGAACCGCACGCTGAACGCGCGCCACGCCGAGTGAGCGTGGTCACGACCTTCCCGCGGGCTTCCGGAATCGCCGGTCGCCATGGTCGACCTCCCGAGCTGGGAGAACCCTCCGGCCTGCCGGAAGGTTCTCTTCCTCGCCTGCGAGGTTAGCTGACGGGCTCGGGCGGAAGAGTGCCCTACGCGCCGAAGCGCGATACGCCCCGAGGATCGGGTCCCCCGCTCCCGCCACCTGGCGGGATTCGGCGTTCGAAACCGTTGATGCTACGCCCGGGCGGGGGTGTTGTCCAGAGGTGCGTGGCGCGTGGTGCGAACTGGATGCGAACATGGGACGCCATGGGCGCGTCGAACCGGGGACGCTGGAAACTTGTAAACTTTCCGGGGACTTGTCAGCCAAGGTGCGCGGCGGGGCGGGAGAGAGTACGTTATCGGGAAAGTTTACATGTTACCAACGTCCCCTCGGTTTCCGCGGGTGGGGTACACGCCATGGGCGCGTCGAACCGGGGACGTTGGAAACTTGTAAACTTTCCGGGGGCTTGTCAGCCAAGGTGCGCGGCGGGGCGGGAGAGAGCGCATTATCGGGAAAGTTTACAAGTTACCAACGTCCCCTCGGTTTCCGTAGACTGGGGTTTTTCGCGTCCGGGCCGGTCCTCGCGGCGGGTCCGGAGGGTGGAGGACTCCCGTGGCCACGATCCTGAGCCGGTACGAACACGCGGTCTTCGCGGCCCTCGCGGCGGGTGGGGAGCGGTCGTTCGCCGAACTCGTGACCGAGACCGGCCTCGACCAGTCGCTCATCTCGGCCGCCGTGCAGGCGCTCTCCGCCCGGGGCTTCGTGGAGGGCGCCGAGGCGACCTTCACCGAGCCGGTGCTCACCGAGGAGGGCCGCGCCGCCGCCGCGAAGGGCACGCCGGAGCGGCAGTTGCTCACGATCCTCGATCTCCGGGAGTCGCTCGTCCTCGCCGACGTGCCGAAGCTCGCCGAGGAGCGCGGCTTCGATGGCGCCGCGGCGGTGCAGTGGATCTTCCGCCGGAAGTGGGCCCGGAAGGCGATGGAGGGGCCGGGGAGCGCGGAGAGGCTGA
>JALOQY010000526.1 GCA_025459285.1 Planctomycetota bacterium
CGGTGAGGGCAACGCGTGCCGCCGCGTGCATAGACCGGCAAACAACGCCTCATCAGATCTGAGCACGATCAGCGGAAGCCTCAATCCTCTGATGCGGGACTCGTCGAAAGC
The DNA here is from genome assembly GCA_025459285.1 of Planctomycetota bacterium. Lineage (GTDB taxonomy): Bacteria > Planctomycetota > JAJSAM01 > JAJSAM01 > JAJSAM01 > Prado167. Next base: position 112 of record JALOQY010000526.1, read on the forward strand.
ACGAAGAGGGCGGCGCTTGAAATGCGGAGTCCTGGCGTCGGGAATTGTCGAGCGCCCGGGCGAATGGGAGCTCACTCGTGCGATGGCGGGCGTGCGCGCGATTCCCGGCCCCGGCGACGGACCGATCGGGCCGATCGGCGTCCGGTCAGCTTCCGGGCTGGCCGATCGGAGCGGGATCGCCCTCGACGGTCACCGGGGGCGGAAGGTCCGCGCCGTGCGGCGGAAGAGCGGCAGCCACTCCTCGGAGTCGTTCTCGCGCACCCGGCCCTGCAGGAGGTAGTAGCCGGTCTCGCGGAAGAGGATCAGTTGGTAGAGCAGGACCGGGGGGCCGCCGTACGACAATCGGGCCCGGGCGACGATCTCCACGCCGTGGAGGCCGGCGACTTCCAGCTCCTCGATGGCCGTCGCCTTGATGTCCCCGACCTCCTTCGTGGCCAGCAGGCGCCTCCGGGCGGCGGCGCGAGGGTCGCCGGGCGGGGCCTCGCCGCCGAGGGAGGGGGCGACGACGAAGAGCGGGTCGCCGGGATCGGCGAGCGGGATCCGGCCGCCGACCGTGAACATCGCGGCGCCGGTGAGTGCCGTCGCGAAGGCGAGGGGCGGCGCGGCCTCGACGACGAAGGGCAGCTCCGCGAGCGGGTCCGCCGGCGGGTCGCCCTCGCGGGCCGTGAGGAGCGCCCGGCGCAGGCCCGGGGCCACGCGGTCCTCGTGCTCCCGGGGGTAGCTCCCGTGCAGGGCGACGGTGTGCTTCGCGTCTCCGAAGAGGAGGAACCACTTCCGGTGGACCGCGGTCCCGAACGCGATCTCCACTCGCAGGAGGAGGCCGGCACCACCGGCGACCGTCACGTCCTCCCGGGAGACGAGCTTCATCCCCGCGGCCGCGAGCTTCGGCTCGGTCATGCCCGCGCGCACCTCGGAGAAGGGGCCGGGGATCTCGCTCACGGCGATGGAGGCGCCGCACTCGGCGCACGCGAATCCGGGGAAGTCCTCGGCGGGGACATAGCGCCACGGCACCACGAGGGAGATCGACGCGCCCTTGACGCGCACGAGCGGGCGGGGGATGACGAGCGCGGACCGGAAGCAGGCGCGCATCGGCTCGAGGAATTCCGCGCTCCGCTCCGGAGGCCAGGCGGCGAAGAGCGCGAGGGTCTCGGCGTCGTCGCCGAGGACGAAGACCATGCGTTCGACGGGTGCGTCCTCGGAGCGCCCGGCGAACCGGACGATCGCGCCGCGCCGGCCGGCGAGATCGAAGGCCTCGCGGCCGGTCTCACGGTTGCCTTCCTCCGCGGCGAAGCGCCCGGTCAGCGCGCCGAGGGCCCCGTCGAACGGCTCCGGGAATCCCAGCCACCCGATGCGGAGGCCGTCGGCGCCGGCCGCGAGGACCCCCTCCTCGCCCGACGGCTCCATCCCCTCGGGCAGCACGAGGGAGACCCCGGCCGCCGCGAACTCGACGCGCTTCGCCTCGTCCGCGCCCGCCGGGGCGCCGAGGGCCGACAGGATGAGAACAACGATGGTGACGAGCCGGGTCATGACGGGAGCCCTCCGGGGCCGCGAACCGGAGATCCTACGTTGCCGGTCGGGGAATCCCTCACGCGTCCGGATCGCGCAGCAGGGAGGCCGCGGTGGCGGGCGCCTTCAGGTAGTCGTCGTACTCGATCGGCGCGCGGATGCCGAGTTCGGCGAGGAGGTCCATCGCCTCGGCGAGGGGGACGTCGAGCCGCCGGGCGAGGCCGCCGAGGGACAGCCGCCCCTGCCGCAGGAGGCGGATCTCAGGGTCGTCAGCCGCGAGGTCGCGGAGTGGGTCGGCCGATCCCTCGCGCGCGCCGGGCGAGGGGTCGTCCTCTCCCGGTTCATGTTCCATCCCGCACTCCATCCGAGTCCGTCCTTCCGTTTCCGCCCACCGGAGACAGGTCCACCGTCCCGAACCGTCGGCACGGACCGAGCCGTACCAGCGGGGTCCGCTCCCACGCGGCGAGTCACGGGTCGAAGGCAAGCCCGACGGCAGGGGCTCCGTTCTGCGCCAATGCGTCCACCGGACGTCATACCGCGGGTGTCAAGGGATGGGTCGTGCGGATTCCGGCCGTGGTTTCAATTCCTTCCGCCGGGCGGCAAGCGGCGGCTAAACTCCGTGGCTCCGGTGGACGGGTAGCTCAGCTGTGGTAGAGCACGGCACTGAAAATGCCGGGGTCGCCAGTTCAACTCTGGCCCCGTCCACCAGCCTTCTCCCTCCTCGCCTTTCGCCCTTCGCTGCCCGGTCGCGGCGGCGCCACGAGACCTCAGAGCGTGAGCAATCATCCCGCGCGGCCTCGTTGTCGGCCCCAGCGCGGCCGGAGAGGTGGGTGGGGGGCGGGACCGACGCCCGCGCCGGGGCCGACAACCCTTCGGGCCGGGC
>JALOQY010000196.1 GCA_025459285.1 Planctomycetota bacterium
GGGCCGCGACGTCCACGCAGAAGGGGATCTCGAGGTGGCCCTGGCTCTTCAGGGCGTCGGCGACGGTCTCGCCGCCGAGGAACTCCATGACGAAGTACCGGACGCCCACGGCCTCTCCGAAGTCGATGGCCTGGACGATGTTGTCATGGCGGAGGCGGGCGAGCACGCGGGCCTCGCGCATGAACCGGCCGAGTTCGACGGACCCGGAATCCGTGCCGGGCTTGATGAGCTTGACCGCCACCGGCCGGTTCATCGAGAGCTGGATGGCCTTGTAGACGCAGGCCTGGCCTCCGGATCCGAGCCGCTTCTCCAGCCGATAGCCGGGGATCGGCTGCTGCTCGATGTAGGTGTCTTCCACGGCGCCTCCCGAGGTTCCGCTCTCGGCAAGAGCGTATCGTCCCCGGGGCCGGCATCAAGCAGTTTCCCCGTGAGGAGCCGGCGGGGAGGGGTGTCCGGGGCTGGCCGCTCGTCGCCGCAAGCCCTCAGGCGCGCGGATGCCCCTCGGCGACGGGCTGCTACGTGTCCTTCGCGCAGCGGAAGCCGACGTAGGGGGCCTTGCCGCCGTCCTGGTAGCCGCGGCGGGATGCGCAGCGAGAACGGAGGATCGGGTCGCGAAAGGAACCGCCGCAGACGGCGCGGATCCACGGACCGCCGGATGGCCCGTACTTGCCCTGCACCCACTCGGAGACGTTGCCGCCCATGTCGAGGCAGCCGCAGGGAGACGCACCCCGGGGATAGCTGCCCGCGGCAGTCGTCTGGCCGATGTTCGACTCCTTGCAGTTCAGGCGGCTCAAGTCCTCCTCCTCCCCCCAGGGGAAGCGGCGACCATCGGTGCCCCGGGCGGCCTTCTGCCACTCGAGGGGGGTCGGCAGCCGCTTGCCTCTCCACGCCGCGTACTCCTCGGCGTCCTGGTAGGAAACCCAGACCACCGGGTGGTCCAGGAGGTGCTTCGGAGGGATGGGGCCGCGCCAGTGGTCCGGAGCCGGGTGGCCGGTCGTCCGCACGAAGCGCGCATACTCCCGGTTCGTGACCGGACAGCGGTCGATCCAGAAGGCGTCGACGTGGACCTCCCGGCGGGGGCTGTCGAGGTCCTTCCCCTCGTCCTCGCCGGCCACGAAGTACCCGGCCGGCACCTGCATCATCTCCGGGGCGTCGGGAGCCTCCGGGATCTCCTCGACGGTGGGAAGACTCGCCGATTCGAGGGCCATCGGCGTTTCCGGCTCCGGCTCGCGCCCGTCGAGCTTCGCCTCGAGTGCCCGCATCCGCCTCTCCAGCTTCCGCGTGTACTCGACCAGCTTGTCGCGCTCCTCGACGATCGTCTTCAGCCGTGTCTGGCTGTCGTCTCCATCCTGCTTCGACTCCCCCCGGAGGTGACGCAGGGAGGTCTCGACGTCCTTCGCCATCCGCCGGGGGGTCTGGTACCGCTTCGTGCGGTCCTTCTCCATGGCGCGCTGGATGATCTGGTAGACGTCTTCCGGGACCCCCGCGGGGAGGTCCTTCGGCAGGCGCACCGGCTCCTTCAGGTGCGCGGCCATGATCTCGGCCTTCGACTCGGAGGGGAAGGGGACCCGCCCGGTGACCATGTGGTACATGGTTGACCCGAGAGCGTAGAGGTCGGCCCGGATGTCCAGCGTCTCCACGCCCCGGATCTGTTCCGGGGACATGTAGTGGGGCGTTCCCACCGTGGTGCCGGTCATGGTGAGAGCGAGATCCGTGTCTTCGGGGCGCGCGAGTCCGAAGTCCACGAGGACCGCCCGGCCGGTGTTCGTGATGACGATGTTCGCCGGCTTGATGTCCCGGTGGATGACCCCGATCTCCATGGCGTGCTCGAGGGCGTTGCAGACCTGCAGGATGATGTCCAGGGTCCGGACGTTTCCGAGTGCTCCCTCGGCCTCGATGATCTCGAGGACCGTCCGCCCCTCGATGAACTCCATCACGAGGTAGCGGTAGCCCTCGACCTCCCCGAAGTCGATCGCCTGCACGATGTTGTCGTGCCGGAGTTTCGCGAGGACGCGGGCCTCGCGCATGAAGCGGGCGATCTCCGTGGGGTCCGCGTCGCGGGCGGGCGGGATGACCTTCACCGCGACCTGCCGGTTCATGGAGACCTGGATCGCCCGGTAGACGTTCGCCTGGCCGCCCGAGCCGAGCCGCTCGATCAGCTTGTAGCCCGGGATCTGCTGTTTCCTGTCCTGCTGCATGGACCTCGCCGAAATGACGCGACGGGAAAGTGTACCCCTTGCCCGGCGCGATGAAAGCCTAACTCGGGGCGACCCGGAAACTCGCGGCCCGGACGAGCCGGAGGCGGCCCTCCGCATCCGCCAGGGTCATCCGGAAGAACCCGTGGCCCCGGGATCGAAGGCGGCGGGCTTCGCGGTCTTCCGGGGGAACTATCGGACGACCGGGATCGGAAGTGGAGCGGAACGTTCGCGGGATCATTGCTCACGCTCTGAGGTCTCTTCCGCGGGAAGGATGCGCTCCCGGCGCGGTGAGACGTTAGGCAATCCCTCATTTCTGCTGCCTAACGTTAGGCTGGATACGGGTATACTCGAACGTTATTCAGGAAACCGCCATGGACCCCATCGACCGCCGGATCCTCGGGCTCTTGCAGAACGACGCGCGCCTCACCCAGGCCGAGATCGGCCGGCGGGTGGGGCTCTCCGCCCCCGCCGTGAACGAGCGCATCCGCCGCCTCGAGCGCAGCGGGTGCATCCGGCGCTGGACCGTGCTCCTCGACGACCACAAGGTCGGTGCGGACATCACGGCCTTCGTCGAGGTCCTCTTCGAGAGCCCGGCCCTGGAGCGGGAATTCGTGAAGCTGATCTCGGGCCTGCCGGAGGTCCAGGAGTGCCACTTCGTCACCGGCGAGTTCTCCTGTCTCCTGAAGCTGAAGGTCTCCGACCGGCAGCGCCTGCGCGAGCTGCTCCTCGACCGCATCAACTCGGTGGTCGGGGTGCGCCAGACCCGCACCTGCATCGTCCTCGAGACGCCGAAGGAGGACCCGGCCATCCCGATCCCCGAGGCCGGCGGCACCGCCCGGCGGACCGACGGAAGGAGAAAGCCGTGAGTCCGGCGCCGCTGGCCCCGGACCGCGTCCGCGAAACGCTGGCCCGGCACATGCTGGTCGACCACTTCCGGATGGTCGTGGACCTGGACGCGAGTCACGGCTCCCGGCTCCGCGACGCCGTCACCGGGGAGGAGTTCCTCGACTTCTACACGTTTTTCGCATCGAACCCGCTCGGCTTCAACCACCCCCGGCTGCGGACGAAGGAGTTCCTCGGGAGGCTCGTCCGGGCCGCGGTCCACAAGCCCGCGAACTCGGATGTCATGACGGTGGAGTTCGCACAGTTCGTGGATACGTTCGCGAAGACGGCCCTGCCGCCGGAACTCCCGCACCTGTTCCTCGTGGAGGGCGGCGCGCTCGCCGTGGAGAACGCCCTGAAGGCGGCCTTCGACTGGAAAGCCCGGAAGAACCTCGCGGCCGGCCGGGGCGAGGCGGGCGGACGGATCCTCCACTTCCGCCAGGCGTTCCACGGCCGCAGCGGCTACACGATGTCGCTGACCAATACCGACCCGGTGAAGACCGCGCACTTCCCGAAGTTCGACTGGCCCCGCGTGCGCAATCCGAAGCTCCGCTTCCCACTGACGCCGGACTCGCTCCGGGAGACCGGGGAGGAGGAGCGGCGCGCGGTCGCCGAGATCGAGGGGGCCTTCGACCGCGATCCGCACGGGATCGCGGCGATCATCCTCGAGCCGATCCAGTGCGAGGGCGGCGACAACTACTTCCGCCCGGAGTTCCTCCGGGAACTGCGCCGGATCGCCGACCAGCGCGAAGCACTCCTGATCTTCGACGAGGTGCAGACCGGGCTCGGGGCGACGGGCCGCTGGTGGGCCGCGCAGCACTTCGGTGTGATGCCGGACATCATCGCCTTCGCGAAGAAGGTCCAGGTGGGCGGTATCCTCTGCTCGCGGCGCATCGACGAGGTGGCGGAGAACGTGTTCGCCGTCTCGTCCCGGATCAACTCCACGTGGGGCGGCGGTCTCGCGGACATGGTCCGGGCCACGGAGATCCTCGAGGTGATCCGGGACGAGAACCTCCTCGCCAATGTGGCGGAGCGGGGCCGGCAGATCGTGGCGGGTCTCGAGGCCCTCTGCCTCGAGTTCCCGGGGTTCGCGAGCGCGGCGCGCGGGGTGGGAGCGCTCGCGGCCTTCGACCTGCCGTCGAAGGAGACGCGGGACGCCGTTCGGAAGGCCTGCACCGCGCGCCGGTGCCTGGTGCTCCCGTGCGGGGAGCGCTCGATCCGCCTGCGTCCCGCCCTGAACCTCACCGTCGCCGACGCCGACGAAGGCCTCGCCCGCATCCGCCTCGCGCTGCGCGACGTCGCCGGCTGACCCGGCTGGCCGCCCGCCGCCGAGGGGCCCTTGCGCGCCCGCTGAGTCATGCGGGCTGACAGCCTGTCGGGGAAGAGGGTCGCACCGCGGAGATCGTCCTTGGTCCCGACGGATCATCTCTCGCACTTCATTCGCGCCCTGTTGCGTGACGAGCTGGATCCGTCCGCCATCAACGCCCACTCTCCGAGCCCTCCCGGCCACCCGGCCAGGATGACCGCGCTGCGGCCTCCCGGCTACTGCCGCGGGGCCTTCTCTTCCCGGAAGCTCCAGCAGGCTTGCGCGGAGCGGTTGGGCTTCATTGCCCCGACCGGGCCTGCAAACCCCGATGACGACGATGATCACTGGGGCAAAGCGCAGTCGTCCATTGCATCCGCTGGTTGTGACTTCCTCTAATCCAAATCGAAATCGAAATCGGGATCGAAATCGAATTCGAATTCGAAATCAGCCCCTCCGCACCGGAGGTCTTCCCATTGCCTTCGGCGGTATTCAATGGAATGGACTGGCTGGCGCGAAGCCATTGGTCTCCTGCCGACCGATGAACGCCGGTCAGGTTGTGGGCCTTCTCGAGAACCCACGCCACGCAGCCGATGGCGAGCCGATGAGAATCCGGTCGCTTGTGTCCAGGTCCCCTGTCTTTTCGGAATCGCTTTCGATTTCGATTTCGATTGTCCCAACTGTGCGGGCTGGCAGTTGCTGCAACGGCGTTCCCAAGGGGCGAGGGTGACCGGAACATGGTCCGCGCCACGCACAGCCGCTCGTCGCCGAGCGGATTCCTCGCGCATGAGGGCTTACCCCGACGGGCTGCCGGCTCCCTTCACTCCGGTACTGCGGGCGGCGGTGCCGGCGGCTTTTCGGCCAGGAGCCGCAGGATCTCCTCGACGCCGCGCGCGAGCTGGGGGTCCTTCCCGCGCCGGTAGTCCTGGGGGAGGATCTCCACCAAGATGTCGGGGTCGGTGCCGTAGTTCTCCACGCCGAAACCCACGTCCGGGAACCAGAAGGAGAACTCCGGCTGCGTCGTGACCGTTCCGTCCACGAGGGCGTGGCGCGGCCAGATCCCCACGACGCCGCCCCAGGTGCGGGTCCCGATGAGGGGGCCGAGACCATAGAGCTTGAAGGCGTGGGAGAAGATGTCGCCGTCCGACCCGGCCCGCTCGTTCGTGAGCGCCACCAGGGGGCCGGCGGGGGACTCCGAGGGGTAGGGCACCGGTGAGCCCCACCGCTGCGTGTCCCAGGCCACCCGCCGCCGGAGCAGTTTCTCGAGCAGGAGCTGGCTCACGTGGCCGCCGCCGTTGAAGCGGACGTCGATCACCAGCGCCTCGTGCTTCAGTTCGGCGAGGAAGCCGCGATGGAACTCGGCGTAACCGCGGGGACCCATGTCGGGGATGTGGACGTAGCCGGCCCGGCCCTTCGTCTTCGCGTGGACGAACTCCCGGTTCCCCTGCACCCAGTCACGGTAGCGCAGGGCGCGCTCGTTCGAGAGCGTCGCGATCGTCGCCGTGCGCGCCGGACCGGCGCCGGGGTTCCGGAACTCCAGGGTGACGCGCTGGCCGGCGAGATGGACGAGGGCGGCACCCGGCGGCGTCCGGCGGTCGAGCTTCCGCCCGGCGATCGCGAGGAGGCGCGCTCCGGGCGCGAGCCTGAGGCCCGGGGCCGAGAGCGGGGAGGCAGCGTCGCCGCGCCACGAGTCCCCCTTCGGCAGCCGGACGACCTTCCACGCCCCGGCGCGCTCGTCGAAACCGAGGTCCGCGCCGAGGAGGCCGATGTGCCAGGACGGCTCGGGTCGGTAGTCGCCCCCCAGCTCGTAGGCGTGGGATGTCCCCATCTCGCCCTGGAACTCCCACAGGAGATCCGAGAACTCGGAGCGGGTCGCCACGCGATCGAGGAGGGGACGGTAGCGCTCGTAGACCTTCGGCCAGTCCACGCCCGCCATGTCGGGCCGCCAGAAGTGATCGCGCATGAGGCGCCAGGCTTCGCGGAGCATCTGGGCCCATTCCTCCGGGGGACGCACCGAGACCCGGAGGCGACCGAGGTCGATCCAGCCCGACTCCCGGCCCGGCTCCTTCTGCTCCGAGCCGGCCTCCGGCTTGGCACCGGCGGCGAGCGCGCGCAGGCGCCGGCCGCAGCGGACCACCATGGCCTTTCCGTCCGCGGACAGCCCGAAGTCGCTCATCCCGGAGAGGAGGGTGTCGCGCCTCAGTTCACAGAGGTCATAGCTCTCGAGCGTGCCGTTCGGCGCGGGATCCCCGGGCGGGAACGGCTGGGCGAGGCTGCCCTCCACCGGGAAGGAGGTGAAGAGCACCTTGCCCTTCAGGGCGGCGATCTGGCGGAAGGTGCCCTCGGGAACCGGGAAGGCGAGGACCCGGTCCGCGAGCCCGTCGAAGTCGATCTTCACCGCCGCGGGCTTCGGCTTCCCGTCCCTCTTCCCGTCCTTCTTCTCCGGGGCTTTCGGAGGCTCCGCCGCCGGGGCGCCCGGAGCGCGGGGCTTCGGCTCGAAGGGCGACGGGAGGTCGGCGCGGAGCGGCAGGCACATGAGCCGTCCGCCGCGCGGGAAGCCGAGGTCGAAGGCGTGGTGGTCGTAGACCGGGTCGTACTCCCGGTAGCTGAGGAAGTAGAGGTGGTCGCCTTCCGGCCCGAAGCAGGGCGAGAAGTCACGGAACTCCGGCCGCGTCGCCGGGCGGACCTTTCCGGTGGCCGCCTCGCAGATCCGGATCCCGCGGGTCGTGAACGAGTCCGCGAGCGAGTAGGCGAGCCAGCGGCCGTCCGCGGAGAAGGCCGGACCCTCCACGCGCTCGCAGGGGCTTCGATCCACGACGCGGGCCTTTCCCTTTTCGATGTCCACGAGGAGAATCTCGTACCGGTGGTTCGTGATCGCCACGCGGTCGGGGCCGAAGGGCGAAACCACGAGCTCCACGGCCCGTCCGATGTCCATGGTGAGCCGGAGAGGCCGGCGCTTCGTGCCCGGGCCGAGGATGGCGATCTCCTCCTCTCCGGATTCGTCCGTGACGGCGATGATCCGCTCGCCGTCCGGCAGCCACTGGGCGAGGCGGTAGCGGACGCCATCCGGCTCGCCGTGCGGGGTGACCGCGCCCTCGAAGAGCGGAAAGGAGTAGAGCTTCCCGCGGGTCGTGACGGCGACCGAGTGACCGGCGGGGTGGAGGGCGCAGCTCTCCATGTGGCGCGCCGCGTCCACGAATCGCCGGGCGCGCTGCGGCCGGGCGCTGCGCACCTCCGCCGGGATCCGGGAGTACTCGCCGGTTTCGACCTCGAATCGGTAGAGGTCGGCTCCCGCGCTGTAGACGATGTGGTGTCCGTCGGTCTGAGGGAAGCGGACGTAGAAGTCCCGGTGATCGGTGTGTCGAGAGAGGTCCGAACCGTCCGGGGCGCAGGAGAAGAGGTCGCCGTTGCCTTCGTGGTCGGAGAGGAAGAAGATCCGGTCGCCGATCCACATGGGGGCGGCGAGGTTCCCCGGCAGGTCGATGAGACTCCTGAAGTCGCCTTTCCCGGTCCGGTCGATCCACAGCGTTCCCGCCGTACCGCCGCGGTATCGCTTCCAGCGGGCGGGGTCGCCGGTGTTCCGGCCGAGGACGACGCCGCGGCCGTCGGGTTCCCCGGAAACGGACATGGCCGGTCCGAGATCGAGCGGCCGGGTCGGCCCGCCGCTCGGCGCGACTTCGTGGAGATGGTACCAGGCCATGAAGGGCTGGCCCGCGTCGGAGGCGAGGAGGACCGCGGAGCCGTCCCGACGCCATCCCGCGCAGAAGGTCATGGCCCCGAGCCAGGTGAGGCGCGTCGCCGGTCCGCCCTCGGACGGCATGACGTAGACTTCGTCGTGGCCCTCGTCCCGGCTCGCGAAGGCGAGGAGCGAACCGTCCGGCGACAGCACCGGTCGACTCGGGACGCCGGGATTGGCGGACAGGCGCCGGGCGGGCCCGCCGGTCAGGGGAACGGTGAACAGGTCGTCCTCGCAGACGAACACGACGCGGTCACCGTGGACGGTGGGAAAGCGGTGGTAGCCCTTCGTGGTCTCCATCGCGCCCTTGTACCACGAAGGCCCGCGCGGCGTGCCGCAACTCAGTCTCTGAGCGTGAGCAGTAATCCCGCGCGGCCTCGTTGTCGGCCCCGGCGCGGCCGGAGAGGTGGGTGGGGGGCGGGACCGACGCCCGCGCCGGGGCCGACAACCCTTCGGGCCGGG
>JALOQY010000197.1 GCA_025459285.1 Planctomycetota bacterium
GGCGGGGAGGCCTGGAAGACCTGGAACGAGGCCCTGAAGCCCGGGATCGTCGACTCGGTGGTCCGGGACGGCGAGCACGCCGGCTCCGTCGATCCCCTCGGCCCGTGGGTGGCGGAGGCGGGCCGGACGGCCTCGACCTCGCTCCTCACGATGTGCATGGAGGTCTACTACCGCTACGCGCGCGTCTTCGGAAGCAAGGGAGGCGCCGTGCCGGCGCCGGCCGTCCTGCCGCCCTCCACGGGCGGGACCCGCGAGCCGAACGGGAACCCCTACGGGGACGTCTTCTTCCAGCACTACGGCGTCAACCCGTTCGAGGATACGGAGGACGACGCGCAGAGCACGTTCGCCCTCGACGTGGACACCGCCTCCTTCTCGATCGCCCGCCGGTTCATCGCGGACGGCGCGCTGCCCGACCCCGCCGCGGTCCGCACCGAGGAGTTCGTGAACCGGTTCCCGACCGACGACCCGCCGCCCGCGGAGGGGGTCTTCGCGCTCCGGGCGGAGGGCATGGCCTCCCGCTTCGGCGGCCCGCGCTACCACCTCCTGCGCCTCGGCATCCGGGCGAAGGATGTCGCGGCGACGGACCGTCCCCCCGCCCGGCTCACGTTCGTCGTGGACGCCTCGGGCTCGATGGCCGCGGAGAACCGGCTGGGGCTGGTGAAGCGCGCGCTCGGCTTCCTCGTGTCGCAGCTCCGCCCCGACGACGAGGTCGCCCTGGTGGTCTACCGGTCCAGCGCCCGGCTCCTCCTGCCCCACGGAAAGGATCGCGCGGCCCTGCGGCGCGCGATCGGGAAGCTCGAAACCGGTGGATCCACGAACGCCTCGGAGGGCCTGGAGATCGCCTACGAGCAGGCGGCGAAGGCGTTCCTCCCCGGGGGCATCAACCGGATCGTGCTGTGCTCCGACGGCGTGGCGAACACGGGCGAGACCGAGGCCGGGAAGATCCTCGGGCTCGTGGCGGCGGAGCGGAAGAAGGGGATCGAGATCTCCACCGTCGGTTTCGGCATGGGCAACTACAACGACATCCTCATGGAGACACTCGCGAACAAGGGAAACGGCAACTACTTCTACGTGGACACGATCCACGAGGCGCGGCGGGTCTTCCTCCGTGAACTGACCGGCATGCTCACGACCGTGGCGAAGGACGCGAAGGTCCAGGTGGAGTGGAACCCGTCCGTGGTCGCGCGCTACCGGCTGCTCGGCTACGAGAACCGGGACGTCCGGGACGAGGACTTCCGCAAGGACGACGTGGACGGCGGGGAGATCGGGGCCGGCCACGCCGTCAGCGCGCTCTACGAGCTGAAGCTCCACGCGAACGGTCCGCCGGGACCGCTCGGGACCTTCCGGATCCGGTATGCCGATCCCGCGACCCCCGGGCGGGTCGTCGAGGAGTCCGTGCCGATCGAACGGGAGGTCCTTTCCGGCGAGCCGTCGCGGACCCTGCTCCTCTGCGCCGCGGCGGCGGAGTTCGCGGAGATCCTCCGCAAGTCCTACTGGGCGCGGGACGGCTCTCTCCGGTCGGTGGCCGATCTGGTCTCCGGGATCCTCGACCGATGGGGCCGCCGCGAGGAGGTCGTGGAACTCCTCGACCTCGTGAACCGGGCCGCCGCGCTCATGGAAGGAACCGCCGGCACGCCCCCCGAGGAGCGCCCCGTGCTGGAGGGGCGCTGATTCGGGCCGCGAGGCCGGTCAGCGACCGAGGATCTCGGTCAGGCCGTCGAGGACCCGGTCGAGTTCTTCCGGCAGCACGCGCCCGAGCCGTCGGCCGATGCGCTCCGTGGACGGAGTGCGGCCTTCCGCGAGCCGCGGACCGTCGGATCAGTAGCGGGGCCAGGTGTCGCTTTCCGTCCTCATCCCCTGTTCGGCCCAGGCCCTCTCCTCGGAGGGGTCGAGCACAGCGCACTGCCGGGCGAGGCGGTCGCCGGATGGACGGACGAGCTTCTCCCGCACGGCCGACTCGATCGCGTCGCTGCGACTGGTGAAGGTCCCGTGCGAGACGAGGCGGTCGATGCCGTCGAGGATCGCACGTTCCATGGTGATCAGGATCCTGGTTCTTGCCATAGGTCCCTCCGGAGGCCATGGTCACCGACGCCGGAGATGCGGGTAGTCCGTGGGGCGCACGTGCTCCGGTTCCGGGGCTATCGGCCGGGCCAGGCGGGGTCGGCGAGGGCGAGGCGGTAGAGGGACTCCATCGCGCGGGCGAGGGACGCCGTGTCGCAGGCGCTCGACCGGGCGAGGTCAGTGCGGAGGGTGCGGCGGAGGGCCGCGAGACGCGCCGGCGTCGCGGGGTCGGCGGCGAGGGCTCCGGCGAAGGCGACCAGGTCCTTCGCGTCACCCCGCACGAACTCCGCCGCCGGGGAGCGGCGGGCGATCGAGGCCGTGGTGCGGCCGGCCCAGCGATCGCCGCAGTACGACAGCACCGGCACCCCCTGCCAGAGCGCCTCCATGGTCGTTGTCCCGCCGTTGTAGGGTGAGGCGTCGAGGGCCACGTCGATCCGGTCGTAGTACGCGAGGAACTCGCGGTGGGGAGCGGGGCCGAGCATCGAAAGCCGTTCGGCCCCGATCCCCCGGGACGCGAAGCGGTCGGCGAGACGGAGCCGGTTGCACTCCTTCCCCAGCGCGGAGTTGGCGAGGACGAGCCGGCTTCCCGGCGCGGCGGAAAGAACCTCCGCCCACAGATCGAGCGTGGGGTCGGTGAGCTTGTAGGCCGAGACGAGGCTGCCGAAGCGGAGCGGGCCGCCGGTGGCCGCGGGCGGGGGCGCGACGGGCGGCGCGGGGTGCGTCACCTCGAAGGTCAGATAGGAGAGCGGGAGGCGGAAGACGCGCTCGGAGTAGAACCGCTCCTCCTCCGGCCGCACCACCTCGCCGTCGCCCACGATACCGTCGATCCCCGGAAGGCCGGAGGTCGCGTACTGGTTGAACCAGGCGAGGACGACGGGGGCGCAGGGGGAGAGGAAGAGACCGAGGCGACCCGGACTGCTGGCGCCGTTGAGGTCGACGAGCACGTCGATGCCCGCGAGCCGCACCGCCTCGGCCACCGCGTCGTTTTCGAAGCCGGCCACCGGGTGCACGCGGTCGCCCAGGCCCGGACGGTAGCCGGGGAACGGCGCGTCCGGGGGCGCGTCCGAGAAGAGATGGACCTCCACCGCCCGCCGGTCGTGGGCGTTCAGCAGGCCATAGACCGGCTTCATGTAGTTCGCGGCGGGAAACCACGAGGAGAGGTAGCCGACGCGGATCCGTTCGCGCGGCGGCGGGCGCGGCGGGCGGGGCGGGAGCGGGGAACCGCCGCGGCCGGCGGCCAGCCACGCCGTCAGCTCGCGGCGCACCCGGAGCACCTCCTCATGACCGGCGGCCGGACAGCCCGGCAGGATCGAGGCGAGGGCGAGCATGGAGACGAACGCCCCGCCGCGCTCCGCGGCCACCCGCAGGTGCGATGCCGCGCGGTCCGTCTCCCCGAGCCGGTAGAGCGCCTGCCCGAGGCCGTGATGGACCTCCGGCGGCCAGTCGTCGAGGGCGAGAGACTGCTCGAAGGCCGACACCGCCTGGGCGTGCTCGCCGACCGCGGACAGCGTCTCGCCGATCAGCCGGAAGTCCGCGGCACCGGCGGCCATCCGCTCGATGAGCCGGTTGAAAGTCAGGAGCGCCGGCACGACGCGCCCGCCGCGGAGATGCTCGCGCGCCTCGGCCCGCAGCCGGTCCGGGTCGTCCGGCGGGGGGGCCGCCGTCATGCCCGGGACGCCGGCGTGGCGGGCGCGGCGAGGAGCGCCGAGACCACCATCAGGAACGCGCCGGCGAGGATGAAGAAGTCGAAGTGCTTCGCGCCCGCGAGGTCGCGGCAATTCTGGTCGGAGACCTTCTCCTTCTCCATCCGCTTGGCCTCGAAAGAAAGCTCGACCAGGGCCACCATATCGGAGACCCGCACCGACTTCTTCGCCCGCTCCAGGACCTCCTTCGCGTCCTTGAGCTCCTCCTCCATCTTCTTCTTCATGTTCTCGTAGGCGTCCTTGTCGTGTTCCTTGAGCCGCGAGTCGCGGTCGAGTGCGCCGAGGATCCCCTCGATCCGCTTCACCTCGGCCTCCTCTTCCGTGAGCTCATACTCGCTGTTGAGTCGCTCGCCCTTCTGCTCCAGCGCGCGCTCCGCCAGGTTGCCCAGGTCGCGGATCTGGTCCCGCGAGTAGGTGAGGGTGTCGGAGAACGTGAGCACCGCGAGCAGGCCGGCGAACACGAACATGTAGGCCCGGTGGCCCGAGGGCAGGATGAGCGGAAGCGCGCCCAGCGCGAGGAGCCCGAAGTACTTCAGCGTGAGCCAGGAGAAGATCATGCCTCCGCCGGCATTCCCCCAGACGCTGAACAGGCTCAGCACGGTGAACGCGGCGTAGACCCCGAACCCGACCTTCAGCAGCAGACGATCCAGACCGTCGGCGGACAGCTTCATGTCGCTCTTCCTTTGGCAGGCCCGGTCACCCGGGTGACGAGCGGATTGTAGCGTCCGGCTCCCTCCGGAGCGAAG
This sequence comes from Planctomycetota bacterium, assembly GCA_025459285.1. GTDB lineage: Bacteria > Planctomycetota > JAJSAM01 > JAJSAM01 > JAJSAM01 > Prado167. The sequence continues at coordinate 4,511 of JALOQY010000197.1, forward strand.
CGTAGTACTGCTTCGAAACGAGCGGACGGGCGCCGCGCACGGAAGCCACGCGAAGCCCCGCCGCCACGGCGTCGGCCCGAAGCGCGGCGAGACGGATCGGGATCCGGTCCCGGGGGCGCCGGCGCGTCAGCAGGGTCCGGAGGCGGAAGACGAGAGCATCCCAGCCGAAGTCGCGGAAGAACGAGACGACGAGAGGACCGCGGCAGATCCTCGAGAGTTCCGCGAGCGCGGCGCGGCGCTCGCGGGCCTCGGGCAGGTGATGGAGGAGTCGGTTGCACACCACCGCGTCGAAGGCTCCGTCGCGATAGGGCGTCCGGAAGGCATCGGCGACGATCGGCGCGCCGTCGCCCGCCCGGGCCCGGGCCGCCATGTGGGGCGACGCGTCGGCGGCCTCCGTGGCGAACCCGAGTCCGGCGAGGAAGCCGAGAAGTCGCCCGGTCCCGCAGGGCAGGTCGAGGACCCGGGCGCCCGCCGGGAGGCCGGCGAGCAGGCGGGCGATGGCGCGTCGTTCCCGCCGGTCGGTGGCGGTGCCGGGGAGGGAGCGGGCGTACTTCTCCGCCGCCGCGCGCCCCGTGAACCGCTCCTTCGCCGCCCGTCCGGATGGCCCGCCCATGGGCGACATCATCGCGCGGCGATCCCCTCGCGCCTCGCCTTTGCCGGGCGCCGGTCTCCGGGGTATCGTGGGGCCGACCGCGAGGAGGCATCCATGGCCGAAACCGTGTTCTCGAAGATCCTCCGGGGGGAGATCCCCTGCCATCGCATCCACGAGGACGACCGGGTCCTCGTCTTTCTCGACGTCTTCCCGCTCGCCCGGGGCCACGCGCTGGTCATCCCGAAGGAGCCGGCGCCGACGCTGGACCGGCTCTCCGATGACTCCGCCGCCGCCATCGGGCGCGTGCTGCCCCGCGTCTGCCGGGCGGTGCTGGCCGCCACGGGGGCGAAGGACTTCAACGTCCTCCAGAACAACGGCCGCGCCGCCCATCAGGTGGTGGACCACGTCCACTTCCACGTGATCCCGAAGTACCCGGACGGCGCCGGCCTCGGGATCCACTGGCCGTCCGGGAAGCTCGACCCCGCGGACGGCGCGGCCCTCGCCGCGGCCATCGCGCAAAACATGGGCTGAGAGCCGTGCCGGGGGCCGCCGGAACCGGGTATACTGGAGGGTTGAACAGGAGGCCTCGATGCTGCGTCCCGGTGCTGTCTTCATGCTCCTGCTGGCTGTCACGCTGTCTCCGGTCTTCGCGGACGGGGAGCCACCCGCCCTGGAAGAGGGGCCGGCGAAGCAGGATCCCCCTCCGGAGGCGAAGGACCCTCCGAAGCCCGAGCCGCCGAAGCCGGAGGAGCCGAAGGTCGCCACGGACAAGGTGGTGAAGCACGAGCTGACGGTGTTCGAGAAGGACTTCGCCACCGCGGACGTCGACTTCCGGCTGGAGGCGCTCCATCGCCTCGCGAAGTGCGTGCATGAGGACGTGATGAAGCGGCTCCTCGTCGTCGCCTCGAAGGACCCCGACCTCTATGTCCGGGCGGAGGCGGTGAAGGGGCTCGGCTACCAGAGCCCCTTCAAGGCGAAGATCGTCCCGAAGCTCATGCCGATGCTCTCGGACAATGACCTGGACGCGAAGATCCAGGCCGAGGCCGTGCTGGCGCTCGGGACGTTCCGATGGACGCGGGCCTGGGAGGCGATCGCGGAGCTGATCGCGGACGACGACGACATCGTGGTGGTGGCGGCCCTCGAGGTGCTCGGCGAGTGGAGGGAACTCCGCGCCTGGCGGGCCATCCTGGAGTTCTGGGAGGTCTACCCCGAGGAGGGGAAGTGGAGCACGGGCTCCGTCACCGTGGACACCGGCTCGGCCGGCGACGAGGACGCGCGGGCGGCGAAGGCCAAGTGGATGGGGAAGTACGGCAACAAGGGCAAGCAGCGGGCGCGCGCCGAGTGCGTGAAGGCGATCAAGGCCGCAGTGAAGAACATCACCGGCCAGGAGATGGAGAAGGTCGCCGACTTCCGCCAGTGGTGCGCCGACCACAAGACGGAGATCAAGGCCGCCGAGCGCCGCCGCGACTGACGGAAATCCGGGAAGAATGACCCTGGGTCAATCTTCCCGGATTTTCAGAGGAGCTCCAGCTCGTCCTTGCCGACCACGCGCTCGCAGTACAGGCAGCGGACGCGGAGCGGTTCCTCCTTCTCCACGTTGAACCGGGTACGGACCGGGTCGGCGTTGGTGATGCAGGAGGGGTTGGGGCAGCGCACGACGCCCCGGATCTCACTGGGCAGGAGCACCGGCAGTTTCCCCACCACCTGGTAGTCCCGGATGATCGAGATCGTGGTGTGGTTGCCGAGGAGCGCGATCTTGGCGATCTCCTGCTCCGTCAGCTCCTTCCCCTCGATCTTCACGATGTCCTTCCGGCCCCACTTCTTCGAGTCGAGGTTCACCCCCACGGTGACGATCCGGTTCTCCTCGATCCCGAGGACCTCGAGGACCTTGAGCGCCATCCGGGGCGGAAGGTGGTCGATGACCGTGCCCTGCCTCAGGGCGGTGACCTTGTACTCCCTCGTCTCCGAGTTCATGCGATGCCTCCGAGCACGAGCGCGAGGATGGCCTGCCGGACCGTGACCCCGTTCGCCGCCTGCCGGAAGTAGGCCGCGCGCGGGTAGTCGTCGAGGTCCGTGGAGATCTCCGTGACCCGCGGCAGGGGGTGCATGATCGTCAGGTCCGGACCCACCCCCTCGAGGAGCTTGCGGTTCAACTGGTACACGTTCTTCACCCGCTCGTAGTCGAGGAGGTCGGGGAACCGCTCCTTCTGGATCCGGGTCGTGTAGAGGACGTCGAGGTCCGCCGCCGCGGGCAGGATCTCCACCGCCTCGCGGTACGGGATGTCCTTCTGGCGGAGCGACTCCAGCATCGCCTCGGGCAGCCGGAGCGACTCGGGGGAGATCAGGGTCAGGTTCACGTCGAAGTGGCACAGCGTCTCCACGAGGCTGTGTACCGCCCGGCCATACTTCAGATCGCCGAGGAAACCGACCTTCAGCCCGTCGATGCGATCCTTCTCCTTCCGGATCGTGTACAGGTCGAGCATCGTCTGCGTGGGATGCTGGTTGGCCCCGTCGCCCCCGTTGATCACCGGCTTCGGCGTCGCCTCCGCCGCCACCCGCGCCGAACCTTCGAGAGGGTGCCGGATCACCACGACGTCGCAGTATGCCTCGACCACCCGGATGGTGTCGGAGAGGCTCTCGCCTTTCGCCACGCTCGACACGCCCTTGTCGGCGAACCCGAGGCAGCTGCCGCCGAGCCGCTGCATCGCGGCCTCGAAGGAGAGACGTGTCCGGGTCGAGGGCTCGTAGAAGAGCGTCGCGAGGATTCGACCCGGCAGGAGGGCGAGGTGACGGTTCTCGAACCGTTCGGCCACGTCGAGGACGAAGAGGATCTCCTCCCGGGTAAAGTCCCTGGCCGACACGATGTTGCGGCCGAGGAAGGAGTGCGTCATGTCCGCGGAGAGATCCCTGAAGTGCTCGTGCACGCTGCGTGCCCCCCACGATGCCGGACGGGATTGTAGGGGCTCAGGGGCGGAGCGTCAAACTCGCGGCAGGATGACCGTGAATGCGGCCCCTCTTCCGACCTCGGTGTCGAGGCGGATCCGCCCGCCGTGCTCCGTCACGATCTTCTTCGACACCGCGAGTCCGAAGCCGGTGCCCTTGGCCCCCTTCGTGGAGAAGAGGAGGTCGAAGATCCGCTCGCGATTCTCCGGGGGGATCCCCGGTCCGTCGTCCGCGACCGCGAGAGAGACCTCATCCTTCCCCGGACCCGCGACCGTGCGGACCACGATGTTCCCGCCGCGGCCCTCCAGCGCGTCGAAGGCGTTCGCGAGGAGGTTCGTGATCACCCGCTCGATCGCCGGTCCCTCCAGCGGGACGGGACCGAGATCGGCGGCCAGCTCCCGGGACAGCGACGTTCCGGAACCCTGGCGTGAGACGGCGAACCTCTCGACCACGCGCGAGGCGAGGGCGTTCAGGTCGGA
>JALOQY010000198.1 GCA_025459285.1 Planctomycetota bacterium
ACGCTCCTCGGGCAGGTTGAGCGACTCTCCCAGACGGCGCGGGATCTCCAGGCGACCATCGATCAGCTGAACAACGACAAGACCACGGCCCTGAAAGACCGCGAGACGGCCCTCACCGAGAAGCAGGCCGCGGTGGATGCCGAGAACTCGGCGATCGCCGAGCAGCGCCGGGTCGAGGCCGAGTGGGCGAACTCCCAGGACCTCGCGGCGAACCTCGAGAAGCAGATCGTCTCGCTGACCGAGGAACTCGACAAGGCGAAGCTGCTCCTGGCCGCCTATGAGAAGGAAGTCGGCCCGCTCGGTCCCATCATCGGGGTTCCGAAGCTCAACGCGATGGTCAGCGGCGTGGACAACAGCCTCAACATCATCATGCTCTCGATCGGCCGGGATGACGGTGTCAAGATCGGCTTCGAGTTCACCGTCTATCGCGGCAACGAGTACATCGGCAAGGTGGTCATCAACCGCGTCGAGCGCGACTACTGCTCCGGCGAGTCGAAGAAGCCGCTGGAGAAGGGTCCCATCCAGGTCGGCGACCAGGCCACCACCCGTTTCTGAACTGATCACGGAGAACATCCATGGCGAAGGATGACGAAGTCCTCGACGACGCGCAGGATGGGCCGAAGGGCGACGGTTTCGTGACGGGCGTCGTGGTGATCACGACCCTCGTGCTGATCGTGGCGTTCATCCTGGTGGAAATGGCGCTGAAGGAGTACGGGATCGGCCTCTTCAAGGGCCAGTAGTCCCGACGGGCGCCCGGTGAGGGGCGCGGGCCGCAGGTCGGCCCGCGCCCCTTTTGCTTGGGTGCGCCGGAAGGAGCGTGACCGCGTTCTCCTTTAACGATAGTGTAGGACAAACGGTCCATCCGGGGACTAGAGCATGTTCCGCATTCTCGACCGCCTGCTCGGGATGTTCTCCACCGACATGGGGATCGACCTGGGCACGGCCAATACCCTCGTCTGCGTCCGCGGCGAGGGGATCATCCTGAACGAACCCTCCGTGGTGGCGGTCCGCAAGGGCACCACGCAGGTGCTGAACCACGGGGAGGCCGTGGGGCTGGCGGCGAAGGAGATGCTCGGGAAGACTCCCGGCACGATCCAGGCGATCCGGCCCATGCGCAACGGGGTGATCGCGAACTTCGAAATCGCCGAGACGATGCTCCGGTACTTCATCCGCAAGGTCCACAACCGGTCCTGGGGCGTGCGGCCCCGCGTCGTCATCGCGATTCCGTCGGGCATCACCGCGGTGGAGAAGCAGGCGGTCATCAACTCCGCCGAGCGGGCCGGCGCGCGCGCCGTCCACCTGATCGAGGAGCCGCTCGCGGCGGCGATCGGGGTGGGCCTTCCGATCACCGAACCGCGTGGCTGCATGATCTGCGACATCGGCGGCGGCACGACCGAGGTGGCGGTCATCTCCCTCGCCGGCATCGTCCGGTCGGTTTCGATCCGGATCGCCGGGGACGAGATGGACGACGCCATCACGGCCTGGATGCGGAAGAACTACAACCTCGCGATCGGGGAGCAGTCCGCGGAGAAGGTGAAGATCAACATCGGGTCGGCCTACCCGCTCCGCAAGGAGATGAACATGGAGGTGCGGGGGCGCGACATCTCCATCGGTCTCCCCCGGAAGATCATCGTGACGTCGGAGGAGATCCGCGACGCGCTTCGCGAGCCCGTGGAGGGCATCGTCAACTCCATCAAGGAGGCGCTGGAGGACACTCCTCCGGAGCTGTCGGCGGACCTCGTGGAGATGGGCATCGTGATGGCCGGCGGGGGTTCTCTCCTCCGTGGACTCCACCAGGTCCTCTCCGAGGCGACCGGGCTGCCCGTGCGGGTGGCGAAGGACCCGCTCACGGCGGTGGCGCGGGGGACCGGGGTGTTCCTCGAGCAACTCGACATGCTCCGCGGGAAGCTGAAGGAACTGGAGGAGGTCTGATTCGCGGATGCCTCCGGGCGCCCGCGGGCCGGTAAGGCGGGTTCGAGGCCGCGGCGGCTGGTCCTCGCGGGGGCCGCGCGAGAGGCGGGAGGCGGCGGCGTGTGGCAGCGCCTGAAGACGCTCCGGGCGGAACTCCTCCTCGCCCTCTCGCTCCTTCTGCCCGTGCTCGCGCCGCGCGCCGGCGGCCTGGGGATGGTCGTCCTGAGCGGGATCGCGCCGGTGCTGCCCGCGGCGGCGTCCGGGGAGAGCGGCGGGGACTCCTTCCGGGAGATGGCGATGCGCCTCGTCGCCGAGAACGCCGACCTCCGGGATCGCCTCCTGGCCCTCGGCGAACCCGCGCGGCTCGTCGCGCGGGACGCCGCCTTCGCCGCGCGGCGCTTCGCGCGTGTGGAGGCGGGCGTCCTCGCGCGGGACGCCTCCCTCTTCCGGGGATCGCTGCTGATCGGCGCGGGCATCGGGGAGGGGCTGGCCGAGGGTCAGCCGGTGGTCGTGGGGGAGGCCCTCGTCGGCGTCATCGCGGAGGTCGGGCCGCTCGCCTCCCGGGTCCGCCTCCTGACGGATCCGGGCTGCCGCGCGTGGGCGGGAATCGTGTCGGGTCCGGAGACGGCGGAGGGGTTCATCGAGGGGACCGGCGACGGCGTGCTGGAGATGAGGCTCGTCCGGGCCGGCGGCGGGCGGGAGGGGGATCCGGTCTTCACCGTTCCGGCTGACGAGCGCGTACCGCGCGGGCTCTTCGTGGGGACGGTCCGGTCCGCGGACGACGTGGACCGGGACGGGGTCGCGGAGATCGTCCTCGATCCGGCTCTGCCCGCCGCGCGGATCCGCGTCGTGAACGTCCTGGTGCCCGGAGGGAGCTGAGATGCGCTGGTTGCGGCTCCTCCTCTCGGGCCTGGTCCTCGTCCTGGCCAGCCTGCGCTGGCCCGAGCAACTGGCGGCGCGCGGCTTCACGCCCGTCTGGCTGCTCCTGCCGGGGCTTTGCGCGGGGCTGGCCTCGACCCCGGGCCGGGCCGCGTTGACCGGCTTCTGCTTCGGCCTGCTCGCCGACCTCTGCTCCCTCGAGCCGCTGGGGGTCCACGCCGTCGCCTTCGGCGTGGCCGCGCTGCTGCTCTCGCGGATCCGGGGGTACTTCTTCTGCGATCACCCGGCCACGCAGGCGGTGCTCGGTTTCGTGCTGAGTCTCCTCGTCCTCGTCGCGCTCCTCTCGCGACTGGCCGCGGCCGAGCCCTCCTTCCGTGCGGCTTCGCGGCTGCCGGTCGCGCTGGCGGCGGCGGTGGCGACGGCGGCCCTCCTGCCCCTGCTTGCGGCGGGTGATCGTCGTCTCGGCCTGTTCACCGACTCGCGGCGGGGGGGGGCCGATGTTCAATCGTAGGCTCCTCCTCGCCGCGGTTCCCGCGATCGCCTACTTCGGCGTACTGCTCCTGCGTCTCTTTTCCATGCAGGTGGCGGAGGCGGAGCACTGGCGGGAGGAGGCCGCGAAGCTCTCGAAGCGGACGCTCCGGATCCCCGCGCGGCGCGGGGCGATCCTCGACCGGTCCGGAGAAGTGCTGGCCGAGGACCGCTTCGAGCTGGATGTGACCGTGCGGTTCGACCTGTGTGTCGAGGAGGCCTGGCGCTGTGCGGCCTGCCGCCGCTCGAACTTCGCTTCCCCCGGGCGCCGGTCTCGGCGGTGCCCGGATTGCGGGGGCCGGGAATTCCGGCCGGCGTCCCCCGCCGACTTCGCGGGTCTCGTTCCCTTCCTGCCGGCGGGAGGGCCGTCCTTCGAAGGGCTGCGGGAGGCGGCATTCGCGGAGCACCGTCGCGAGGTGGAGGAGGAAGTCGCACGCCGGCAGAAGCTCTATATGCGGGCGGAACGGGAGGACGTCGAGAAGGTGCTCCTCCGGAGGGAACGCGTGCTGCTCCGGAGCGCGAGTCCGGAACTGGTGAAGGAGCTGTCGCTCTCTCCGGAGCGCTACCACGGTCTCTTCGTCCGGCCCGCCTTCCGCCGGGTGGTGTCCGCCGGGGAGGCGGTCTCGGTGATCGTCGGGCAGGTGGGGCCGCTCAGCGAGGCCGAACAGCGGGAGCTCGGGAGCCGGGGAATCCCGTGGAGCGAGATCTGGCGGATGGAGGTGGGGCGATCGGGTCTGGAGCGCGGACTCGAGGATCGCCTGCGCTGCCGGGAGGGTCGGAAGGAGGTGGAGCGGGACGCCCGCGGCCGAGTGATCGAGGTGCTCGAGGAGGACCCGCCGCGGGACGGCGAGACGATCCGGTCGAGTCTCTCCCTGCCGCTGCAGCGGACGGTCACGGAGGCACTCCGTGCCGCCTGCGCGGCCCACGACGCCGAGGGGGGGGCGTTCGTGGCGCTCGACCCGGCGAACGGGGAGGTCCTCGCGCTCGCCAGCGTGGGAGAGGGGATCCACGCGCGCCTGAATCTCGCGGTGCTGCCCGCCGTGCCGGGGTCGACCTTCAAGATCCTGACCGCCCTGGCCGGTCTCGAGGCGGGCACGATCGATCCCCTGGAGACGTTCACGTGCGCCGGGCCGTGGCACGGCATCGGCTGCAGCCACTCTCCCGGCACGGTGGATCTCCGGGACGCGATCTCGCGCTCCTGCAACAAGTACTTCGCCCGCGCCGCGGAGGCCATGGGGATCGGGGTGTTCGCGCCGTTCGCCGCGAAACTCGGCTTCGGCCGGCCGAGCGGTCTTCTGCTGCCGGAGGAGAGCGGGGGACTGGTGCCGGATCCGGAGTGGAAGCGGCGGCGCTACCCGAAGGACCCGGTTCTGCACGTGGGCGAACTGCGCCAGATGGGCTTCGGCGGGGGAGCCCTCCTCGTGACGCCGGTGCAGATGGCGCGGCTGATGGCGGTGGTGGCGAACGGCGGCCGGCTCGTCCCCCCGGTGCTCGTGCTCGGCGAGGGGGGGGGCGGCGACCGGGTCGTGTCGGAAGCCTCGGCCGCCCGGGTGCGCGAGGCGATGGAGGCCGTGGTGACGGAGGGGACCGGGCGCCGGCTCGGGCTTCAGGAGTTCCGGGTCGCCGGCAAGACCGGCACGGCGGAGCTGGTGGCCGACCGGCAGGACCACATGGCGTGGTTCGCCGGTTTCGCTCCGGCCGAGGCACCCCGCGTGGCCTTCGCGTGCTACCTGCGCCGCGTGAAGGCGCATGGCGCCGAGGCGGCGGGGCCGGTCGTCCTGGCGTTCCTCCGGGAGTTCTTCGCGCGGTGAACGGCAACCGTGGGATCCACTGGCGGCGGCTCGACCGGAAGATCCTGGTCCTCCTGCTGCTGTTCACGGCGCTGTCGCTGCTCTTCCTCCACTCCGCGGGCTACGATTCCTCCACCGGCTCCTTCCGGCCCTTCTGGAAGAAGCAGCTCGGCTGGGCGGTGGTCTCCTTCCTCATGCTCCTGCTCCTGCAGCGCGTTTCGTACCGGAGCGTCCTCGACCACGCCTACGTGATCTATGGAGCGGGACTCCTGTTGCTCGTGGCGGTAAGGCTCTTCGGGACGACCCTCAACAACGCGAAGCGCTGGCTGGACCTCGGATTCATGCTGCTGCAGCCGTCGGAGTTCATGAAGGTGTTCGTCGTACTGACCCTGGCCCGGTACATCCGCTGGCGGGAGGACACACGGCAGCTCCGCGGGCTCCTCCGGCCCTTCCTGCTCACCCTCGCTCCCATGGCCCTCATCGTGGCGCAGCCGGACCTCGGGACGGCGCTGCTGTTCATCCCGGTGCTGTTCGTGATGCTCTTCGTCGCGGGGGCGCGGGCGCACCATCTGGGGCTCGTGGCGCTGATGGGGATCCTCTGCCTGCCGCTCCTCTATTTCGGGTTCATGAAGGACTACCAGAAGAAGCGGGTGCTGGTCTTCCTCGGGCAGGAGCAGATGTCGGATCGGGAGAAACGGAACGAGGGCTACCACCTCGACCGGTCGAAGATCGCGGTGGGCAGCGGAGGGCTCGCCGGGCGCGGCCTCGGGGCTGGCGATCAGCGGGTGCCGGAGAACGAGACCGACTTCATCTTCACGGTCATCGCCGAGGAGTGGGGGTTCATGGGGACGGTCGTCGTTTTCGTCCTCTACATGGCGCTCTTCCTCTTCCTCGCCGCCATCGCCGTCGAGGCGAAGGACTCGGCCGGAAAACTGCTCGTGGCGGGGATCCTGGCGCTGCTCTTCGTCCAGACCGCCGTGAACATCGGGATGACCGTCGGGCTCGCCCCGATCACCGGACTCACGCTGCCGTTCCTGTCCTACGGCGGCTCGAGCCTCCTCTCGTGCTTCCTTTGCGTCGGTCTGGCCCTGAACGTCCGCCTCCATCCCCCCTACGTCTTCAAGCGCGATCTCTGACCGGCCGGAACTGGTACGATCTCGGGGGTTGTGGTGCCGGCGATAGAAATGTGCCTGGCACCGGAGGGAACCGGAGGAGCGCGCGGGAGTCTAATGTCCGAGAGCGACGAAGAACTGGTCCGCCGGAGCCGGCGAGGCGACCGGGAAGCGTTCGGTGAACTGGTGGTGCGGTACGAGAACCGCATCCACGCCACCGTCTTCCGGATCCTCGGGAACCGGGACGACGCGCGCGAGTTCGCGCAGGACACGTTCCTCCGGGCCTTCGACCGGCTTTCGACGTTCCGGGACGGCGCGCGGTTTTCGACATGGCTCTATACGATCGCGCTGAACGTGACGCGCAGTGAGCTGCGCCGGCGCAAGGCGCGGCGGGATCGGCGGCCGTTGTCGCTTGAACAGACGGAGATCGACCCCCCGGACGGGGCGGAAGCTCCCGAGGAGGGGGCGGGCCGGCGCGAACTCGCGGCCCTGGCCCTCCGGGAGCTCGATCGACTGGACACGGAAGCGAGGGAAGTGGTGGTGCTGAGAGACCTGGAGGACCTGTCCTACGAGGAGATCGCGGGCGTGCTCGGCTGTCCGCCGGGGACGGTGAAGTCGCGTCTCTTCCGCGCCCGTGAGGAACTGCGCGCGCGCCTCGCACCCCTTCTCGTGAACCGCCCGCGCGGAGTCGACCGATGAACTGCACGGAGGCCAGAGAACGGCTCTCGCCGCTCCTCGACGGAGAACTCGGGGCCGCGGAAGCCGCCGAGGTTCGCGCCCACGTCGCGGAGTGCGAGGGCTGCCGGGAGCACCACGCCGAGCTCGCGGCCCTCGTTTCGACGCTGCGCGGTGCCCCTTCGCCCGCTCTGCCGGAGGGCTTCGCGGCCGAGGTGCTCGCCGCCCTCCCGTCCCGCCGGCGCGGGGGTCTACTCCGGCTCGTCCCCCTGGCCGGACTCGCCGCCGCGGCGTTGCTTGTCGCGGTCGTCCTGTCGCACCGGTCCCGGTCTCCGGATGCTCGCTCCCCGGTCACGGAGACGGCGCGCGGTCCGGCTCCCGGGGCCTCCGAGGGGGATGGACCTCCGCGAGACATACCGTTCGCCTCCGCCCCTGCGGCATCCGTTCCCGATGGCGCACCCGCCGAATCGGTCGTCGGGGATTCCCGGGCCGGCCTCACCGCCGGGGCGCCCGCTCCCGTGGCGGAGGAAGCCCGCGCCTCGCGGTCGTCCGGCCTCCGGTACATCGTCGCCGGCGGCCAGCCGGATGCCGCGGCGGGGATGATCCTCGCCGAGATCGATCACCGTCGAAGGCGCGGTGGCCCGCCGCCGCCGTCCGATGCCGGGACGGATGACACGGCGTGCGTGGAGCGCGTCGTGGCCGGGGCATACGGGGAGCCGCGGTCCATACTCCTCTGCCTGACACCGGACGAAGTCCGCTATGTCACTGAAATGGCGCGACGCCTGGCAGCTCTGATTGCCTTGCAAGAATCCCTGGAGGCCAACTGCCGGGAAGTGGTCCAAGCGACGTATCCGTGGGTGAGCCAAAAAAAATAGAGAACAATCTCCTAGGCCTTATGAGTGCAGGGGAGCACATAGGAGTGAGGAACCCCTATGAGGATCAAGAAAGAATACGTTGGCAGGTGGAGAATCATTGAGATGTCCGGTTGGGATCAGGACTTCGTTGATTTGGTTGCGCCTGGGCATATTAGTATTAAAGGCAATGGTTCCGGATCATTTGCGTTCGGAGCAATGGAGGCGGACATTGATTGCAGGATTGAAAGAATCGGCGAAACAGAACGGCTCGTGTTTTCTTTTGTTGGATGGGATGAAGGGGATGAGTTCTCTGGAAGGGGATGGGGCGCTATCACCGGCAGGATGATGGAGGGGGAGCTACTCTTTCATCAGGGAGAGCAGTCCTCTTTCCGAGCCAAGAAACAAAAGCCAAAATAAGGTTTTGAGAATGAAAGCGCAGTTCTAGGGATGACCGGACGGATCACTGCAGAGAGTGGAGAGTACATCGGATGGCGAAGAAGGAAAGGGATCACATTCTTGATGAGTTTGGGAAAGCAAAAAGTGAAATGCTTTTCGAGAAAGTCAGCGAGATTATTCGCAATCATCCTGGAGACTATATTGCTAAACTGAAAGAGATAGGCTTCGAGTACCATGAGGAAGAAGATGATGAGGAGTTGGAAGAAAGAACGGCCATCCCCGAGAATCGGCTGCAGCGAGATCTGGTAGCAT
>JALOQY010000199.1 GCA_025459285.1 Planctomycetota bacterium
CTCAGGACAGGGCGGGGGTCCACCGCGCCTTCTTCCGTAACTCGAAGCACGATGAGCGTCAAGTCATCTTCGGCGCCGACCTTCGTGGAGAACTCACCGACCTCCCGCATCATGACGTCGACGATCTCCTTCGACGGGCGCGTCCGGCGGGTCCGCACGATGTCCCGCATCCGCTTCAGCCCGAACAGCTCCCCCCGGGCGTTCCGAGCCTCGGGGATCCCGTCCGTGTACAGGACGAGGATGTCCCCGGTCTTCAGCGTGAGCGGCCCCGCAACCTCGAACCGGCTGTCGCGCACGAAACCCAGGGCCATCCCTCCGGGGGCCTCCAGTTCCTCGAAGAAGTCCTCCGCCGCATGATAGAGCAACGGCGCGTTGTGGCCCGCACGGACGTAACGCAGTTTCCGCTCGGCCAGCTGGACATCTCCGTAGAAGAGCGTCATGAACTTCCCCGTTCCCATGTCCCGTTCCAGGGCGTTGTTGAGCGCGGAGAAGATCTTGCCAAGGTCCGGCTCGGACGTGATGAACGCCCGCATGAGGGCGCGGGCCGTGGCCATATAGAGCGCCGCGGCGATCCCGTGCCCCGTCACGTCCCCCACCACCAGTCCGAGCCGGCCCTCGCCAGGTCGGATGTAATCGAAGTAATCTCCACCCGTTTCGTCGCAGGGGACCGAGACACCGTAGATGTCGTAACCGTGGAGCTTGAGCTGCGCCCGCGGAAGCAGGCTCGTCTGGATGTCCCGGGCGAGCATCAGGCTCTGGTGCATCCGCTCGGCGTTCAGCGCCTCCTTCACCAGCCTCGCGTTCTCGATGGCCACCGCCAGCTGATAGGAGAGAGCCTTGAACAGGGCCAGGTCCGCCTCGCTGAACTCGCGGGCGGAAGCACGGCTGTCGACGTAGAGGACGCCGATGGTGCGGTCGTTGTAGCGCAGCGGCACGCACATCACCGTGAGCAGACGCAGATCCACGATCGACTGCCCGAGGGAGGCATCACTCAACGTGGCGGCGTCGATCAGGCACAGCGCCCGGCCCTCCGCGGCCACCTTGTTGGGGATCGAGCGGGAGAAGACGGTCCGGTTCGGCGGTAGATCGTGGCCGTCGAGGTCTCGGGCCACCATCACCTTCAACTCCCGCCGATCCTCGGGACCGTCGTACAGCAGCAGTATGCCGCGCTCGGCCCGCGTCACACGGAGGCTCTTGTCGACGACCGAGACGACGAGCTCATCGAGGTTCAGCGTGGAGTTCACTTCCGCGACGGTCTCGAGCAGGATCTCCACGTTGCGCCGGTCGCGGACGGGGTCGCCGCTCAGGAAGCCGGAGAAGCTGTCGCCGGGCCGGCGCGGCCCGCCCCCCTCGCCACGGCTCTTCACGCCTGCCCCTTTCGGAACTTGACGATTTCGAGTTCCGTACCGCCGGTCGGAATCGCCCTCACCTGGACCTGGTCCGAGAGCCTCGCGATCAGGAAGAGCCCCCGCCCCCGGTCGCCGTAGTGCTCCGGAGGGCCCGAGAAGTCGAAGTCCTCCTGCCGCAGTCGGCCCTCGCCCTCGTCCCGGATACGGAAGACCCATCGGCGGGGATCGATCTCCATCTCGATCTCCACCTCGTGCCAGTCTCGTTCCGACGCATGCTCGAACGAGTTGTTGACGGCCTCGGTGCAGACGATCGCGATGTCCTCGATCTCCTCGTCGCCGAAACCCTGCGAGCGGAGAGTCAAGGAGACGAACTCCCGGCAGGGCCGGGTGAGGAACATCAGGTTCGGGAGCTTCATCCCGATGTGGATGCTGGGCGGACGGCTGCTGGCCCCGTTCATATCCGGGAGAGTGTAGCAGCCCGCCGCCTCAACCCCTAGCAGCCCCGCGGCGTAGTCGCCGGAAGCGGCTCAGCGCATCCCCGCCTCCGCGATGTCCCGGGCCATGGCGGGAAGTCTCGCCCCCCGGGCCTCCAGGGCGTCCAGGAGTCCGCGCGCCCTCATCCTCACCGCCCGGGCTCGCGCGGGGTCTTCCGCCCCGAGGCACTCGGCTTCTTCGAGGAGCACCCTCACCAACTCGGGACCGGAGGTCGGGGCGAGCAGGGCTTCCGCCTCCGACAGGCAATCCAGGGCGCCCTTCGAGTCGCCGGCCAACCGGCGCAGGCGTCCGAGAAGTCGCAGCCCCTGCCCGGTCGCGATGCGATCGCCAGCTTCGGCGGCCAGGCGGCGCCCGTTCTCGGCCGCCAGACGCGAGGCCTCCGTGTCGCCACGTACCGAGAGGAGTTCCGCCATCTCCAGGTGGGCCTGCGCCCTCACCCGCGTGGATCGACTCTCCGTCGACAGCGCCAATCGCAGGTCGTCCGCCGCCCCGTCCAGGTCCCCCCTCCTCCGCCGGTGCGCCGCCCGACACGCCAGCACTCCCGCCACTCCCGACGAGTCGTTCAGTTCCCGGTAGGCTCCCAGCGCCTCCTCGAAGAGGTGATCGGCCTCGCCGTCGCCGGCCAGGCCGCGCGCTTCGGCGAGGTTCGCGAGCGCCAGTCCCATCCGGTCCCGGTCTCCCATCTCCCGGCGGATGCGCAGGGCCTCCTCGAACCGCTGCAGAGCCATGCTCAGGTCGCCACGCGCCATGTTCACGACGCCGATGTTGTTCAGCACCGTGGCGAGGCCCCGCCGGCTGCCGATCGCCCGATGGACCTCCACGGCCCGGCGATAGAACTTCAGAGCCGCCTCCGTGTCGCCCTTCCGGTCGTGCACCACTCCGAGATTCGAGAGGAGGTTCGCCGTCCCCTCGCGGTCTCCCACCTCCCGCCGGATCTCGATCGCCCGATTGTAGAGCTGCTCCGCCTCCTCCAGACGGTCCTGATCGAGGGCGAGGTTCCCGAGCCCGTTCAGTGAACGCGCGACCGCCAGGCGATCCCCGGTCCGCTCGCCGATCTCCCGGCTCTCCAGGTAGAGTTCCCGGGCTTCGTCCCGGCGTCCTTGCCGGGAGAAAAGGCCCGCCAGATGGTCGAGTACATCGGCCAGCGCGCGATCATCGCCCGCCCCCCGGGCGAGCTCCCGGGCTCGGGTCAGAGCCGCGAGAGCTCGCGCCTCGTCGCCCTTGAGACCGTGAATCTGGCCCAGACTCCCGAGACTCCGCGCCATCCCCGCACCATCCCCGACTTCATCTTGGATCTGGACGCCGAGCTCGATGCAGTAGAGAGCCCGGTCGATCTCACCGAGGATCCGGTGCGCTTCGCCCATGCGCCACATTGTGCGTGCGAGATCCGAGCGTGCGTCCGGCCCGCTCAGGTGTTCCGCGGCCTGCTCGTAGGCCAGAATCGCCTCCGACAGACGTCCCGTCACACGGCCGACCTCGCCACACAGGAAGTGGTAGCCCCCGAGGTCTCCCTCCTCTGCCTCCACCCCGTCCTCGATCAGGCGGTCCGCGCTCCGCAGAAGGGTTTCCGCGCGCAAGTACTGCTGCTGGCGCACGTTCGCCTCCGCCGCCACCACGAGCCACCGGAACGACTTGTCCCGCTCCCCCGCGAGGAGGAGGTGTCGGGCATAGCGCTCGGCAGAGCGCCGGAGACCGGTCGGGCCGAGGGCCTTCTCCATGGCCTCGGCCACCTCGCGGTGCAGTCTGGCGTAGCCCCTCCGAGACCGTTCCCGGACCCTGCGCTCCACGATCAGCGGAACGACCGAACTCGTGAATCGAAAGCGATCGCCCGAGTCGTCCGCGGCGCGGATCAGGTCTGCCAGCTCCATGGCCTCCAGGGCGCGATCCAGTTGCCCGCGGCCACCCACCAGTATTTCGAGAAGGGACGCCTCGAACTCCTCACCCAGTATCGCCGCAAGCTCCAGGACGTGGCGCACGTCCTCCGGGAACGGCAGGATCACCGCCCGGACCATGTCGTCCACCGCCTGCGGTACCAGACCCCGAAGGGCCGACTCGTCGAATCCCGGCCTCAACCTCCAGGCACCCTCCTCGGCGGAGACCAGCGGTTCACCCGCTTCGTCCCGATACTCGCGGAGGAGCCGGAGGACATGTGTCAGATGGAAGGAGTTGCCACCGGAAACCGCGGTGAGCGCGGGGATGAGCCAGGGGTGGTCCTCCGCCAGGGTGTGGCCCGGAAACGTGCCGTCGAAGAGCCGCTTCACGGTCTCCTCACGGAGGGGGGGCAGCGGAACGCGCAGCGTGAGGCCGGGGTTCGTCGCGAGAGCCGCGAACCGATCCCGTACGCGGGAGATCCGCCGTCGCGTCCGCTCATCCGGATCCGCCGTCAGCACCGCGCCCGCCACCAGGATGGGCGCACCCTCTTCGGCCGCGCGCCGGACGACATTCTCCAGCATGTCGAAGGTGCCGTCATCGGCCCACTGGAGGTCGTCCACCACCAGGACGACAGGCCTCTCCCGGGCCAGGGCCGAGAGGAGCCGGTACCAGAGGAACTCCCGCATCGCGGCCTGCGCCTCGGAGGGCTCCGCTTCGCGAAGGAACGCCGCGAAAAACGCGGCGGTGGATCGATCCTCCCCCAGAACCGGGGCCAGGCGGTCGATGACCCGGGCCATGAGGTTCGCCCCCATGAGCGGCTCCGCCCCTATCCCGAAGACGCAGCGCGCCACGTCGCGCAGGACTTTGAGCGGCTCCCGCCCGCTCTCCAACGCCTTTCCGCGCAGCACACGAAACCCGCCGGCAGCGAGTTCGTCGGCGAGGTCCCCGAGGAAACGGCTCTTCCCTCCCCCGGCCTCCCCCTCGACGAGGACGAAGCCTGCCCGGCCACGTCCCACGAACTCGCGGAACGCGCCCTGCTCTGCTTCCCGCCCGGCCATGGGGAAGTGGTAGTTGAAGGTCACGCTGAACGTCACCGGCTCCGCCGAACGGACGAAAACGCAGTGGTCCGCCGCCACCTCGTTGCGCACCTCCACCACCGGCAAGGTGAAAGACCCCTCCCGCAACGGTACGATCCGCCACGAGACCTCGAAGCTGCGGCCCACGTTCGACGGGGGAACCACGCCACGCCAGACCTCGTCCGGTCCGACCCGTCGGAAGGTATCGCGGTTCGGGACGACCAGCGGGAGCAAGCAGCGGCGCGCCGGCTCGCTGCCCTCGTTCACGATGGAGACCGTGATCGTCATCTCCTCGCCGACGCGCGCCGCGCGCGGTGACACGTCCACCGCCCGGATCCGGAGTGTCGCCGGAAGCGGCACCTCCCCCGGGAATTCCGGCCGGCGTCGCGCCCCCCCGGGAACGGGGGATCCCATGGCCGCCGCGCAAACCGGGCAGGCCGCGGGTTCGCGGGCCGACGAGTACCCGCAGGAGGGACAGGTGGAACGGGGACACACTGAGGAGTCCACCCCGGCGAGCGCGGAGGCCAGGTCCGCAAGGAGTGGCCGGAAGCCCTCATAGCGGCGGGCCGGGTCTTTCTCGAGGCACTTCAGGGTGACTTCGTCGAGTGGTGCCGGAACACAGGGGTTCCAGCGGGAAGGGGGCTCGGGCCGGACCCGGAGGATCTGGTAGATCTGGCTCTCGAGCGAGTCCGCCATGAGCGGCAACCGCCCCGCGACCATCTGATACAGGACCGCCCCGAAGGAATAGACGTCGGCGCGCCCATCCACGTCCGAGGATCCCTTGAGCTGCTCGGGCGACACGTAGAACGGTGTGCCCATCCCGATGCCTTCGGCGGTCACCGACAATCCGTGGGACAGGACCTTGGCGAGACCGAAGTCCGAGACCTTCGCGATGCGCTCCCGGGTCACGAAGATGTTCTCCGGCTTCACGTCCCGGTGGACCAGACCGCGCAGTCCCCCGCCGAGGTCCGATTCGTGCGCGAACAGGAGGCCGCGCCCGCACATGATCGCGATCTCCGTCGCTTCCCCGGGCAGCAACGGCCCATCCTCCCGGAGGACCGAGGCCAGAGTCGGTCCATCGACGTACTCCAGGAACAGGAACGGCACGCCGTCCAGTTCCTTCACGAACTCCGCGTTGACCACGTTCGGGTGCTGGCCGAGGCCGACCCAGGTCGTCACCTCCTGCTCGAATCGCCGGCGGACCCGTGGTTCATCCCGGAACTCCTGCCTCACGGTCTTGGCCGCATGGCGTTCACCGGTCTCCCGGTCGAGAACGATAGAGACGACCCCCATCCCGCCCGGGTGCACCGAGAGGATCTCGTAACGTCCCCCGAGGACCTCACCTGGACGGATCTTCATGGTTCCCGCTGGTCGATGAGGTGGATGCGCTTCACGTGCCGACCGCCCTCGAAGGGGACCTCGAGAAACAAACGCACGACAGCCAGCGCCGTGTCGAGGGAGACCATGCGCTGGCCGAGCGACAGCACGTTCGCGTCGTTGTGCAATCGGGCGAACCGGGCACTGGTCTCGTCCCAGCAGAGCGCGCACCGGATGCCGCGGATGCGGTTGGCCACCATCGCCTCACCATTCCCCGAGCCCCCGAGAACGATTCCCCGCTCGCACTCCCCGCGCGCCACCGCCTCGGCCGCCGGCCGTATGTAGACCGGGTAGTCGCACGCCTCCTCCGAGTTCGTCCCGAAGTCCCGCACCTCGTGACCGGCGGCCTCGAGCACCGCCCGTATCGCGGTCTTGTAGCGGAAGCCGGCGTGATCCGATCCCAGCGCGATCTTCATCCGGGAGAGTGTACGCGCGTCGGCCCGACTAAGCCAAGGCCCGCCGCGCCGAGCGCTCCGAAGCCCCTCCGTCACGACGGGGGATCCGGTCCGGTGCGAACTCGACCTCCGTTCCTGTCAGCCGGTCGGAGTGAAGGGCCGGACCGCAGTGATCGTCTTCAGCCCCGACGGGCTGCTAGCAGCCGGGGAGAGTCCGGCCGAGGTTCGCGAGGATCGTCTGGTAGGCTTCGCAGGGCGTCCAGCAATGCGGACACTTTTCCGCCACCACCTCGGCCCGCCGCGCGAGGGTCTCCGCGGAGTTCCAGAGCCGGTCGAGCGAGAACCCCGCGTCCCGCAGGTTTCCGAGCGGAGCATCCCACATCGAGCAGGGAAAAACGGTCCAGTGCGGGTCGATGAAGAGGCTCGAGTGGAGCGCGGCGCATGGCAGCGGGCACCGCCGGGTCCGCAGGAACTTTCCGAGCAGCCGCTGGTACGTCGACTCGAGGAACGCGACGGGGTGGAAGCTGCGGCCCTTCCGGCGCAGGAACTCGTCGATGTCCCGCAGCGCCTCGTGCTCCGGCGGCAGACCGAGACCCACGTTCTGGTAGTAGTGCGCGGACTCCTGGGCCAGGTTCACGTGGAAATCACCGTACCGGATCCCGGGGATCCGCTCCCGGACGGACTCGAAGATCGCGAACAACTCCCCGCGATTGAAGCGGGAGAGCGTCACCCCGAAGTAGACGAACAGGTTCTTCGCCCGGAGGCCGCGAAGTGCCTGGAAGGTCCGCAGGCAGTTCTCGAATGCCCCCCGCCGGCCCCGGATCTCGTCATGCTTCGCGCCGGGACCGTCCAGGGACACGGTGACCATGACCCGGGGCGGCGAGTATCCGAGCAACCGCTCCACCGACGGGACGATCCGCTCGGTACGCTGCCCTGTCGTGGGGAAGTCGACCAGATAGATCCCCCGGTTCGTCCGGGCCACCGCGGCGAGGATGCCGTCGATCTCGGGATGCGCGAAGATCTCCCCTCCGGAGAGGTTCACCCAGGGGAACCCGGTGTGGGAACCGAAGAATCGATCCACCTCCTCCGCCGTCATCCCGCCCTTGTCCCGTCGCTTCCAGATGTTGCACATCGCACAGCGGCAGTCGCACACGTACGTCAGGATGAACGTGAGTTTCAGCGGGAGACCCGGCCGCCGCAGGTTGGCTCCCGCGATCCGCCCGGCCAGACCCAGCAGTCGTCGCGCGCGTCTCAAGGTCCACCTTCCCGCGCGGCGACCGCCGCCGCGCGCAGCCCGGCAACGAGTCCGGCGTCACCGGTATGCTCGAAGCGAGCCGCGAGTTCGTCGAGCCGGGCAGCGGCCTGCTCTCCCCCGACAGCCGGCCCCGGCGTGCTGAGGTAAAGCTCGAGATGCTGGCGGGCAATGTCCGGCCGGCCGATGTCCATGGCCAGTCCACCGGCGTGGAAGAGAGCGAATCGGAAGAGTTCGCGGTCATCCCGTGCGCCCGCCTGCCACAGGCGAACCGCCTGGTGGAATGCCGACTGGGCCTCCTGGAGAAGAACCAGGTTCTCCCGTGTGCCCGCCGCGGAGCGCCCGGCCAGGATCTGCGAGGCTCGCCCGAGGCAGACCGCCAGTTTCGGGTAACCCGGGTCGATCCGGGCGGCGCGGACGAGGAGTTCTCGCGCCATGCCGGGGTCACCCGCGCGGAGTTCGTCGAAACCGAGGCCGAAGAGGGCCACGGGGTTGTCCGGGTCCCGCGAGAGCACCGACGTCCACAGCCGTCGGGAATCCATCCATTTGGGCGCCTCGCGGAGCGTCAGCAGCAGGAAGCACGAAACCACTGCCGTGAGGAGGATC
>JALOQY010000200.1 GCA_025459285.1 Planctomycetota bacterium
CGTGAACCCGACCATCTGGTCCTGGCTTCCGAACTACTGCCACCCCTCCACGTTCCTGCCCACGGTGCAGGAGACGATCGTCCTCTTCCGCGAACCGCCCTACCTCTTCCAGGACTTCGTGGGCCTCGCGATCGCGTTCCTGCGCTCCGAGGACGCGCGGAAGATGGGCTTTCAGTACGACCCCCGCACGGCCCTCCCCTGCAAGTGGAAGTGCTCGGACGAATCCCTCTTCGGCGTGGACCTCTGCATCTATGCGTGGACGGGCCATTACCCCTTCGACAAGGGGCGGATCGGCGGCTACTTCAACGAGACCGCCCTTGGCGCCGCCGTCCACCACTCGCGCACCAACATCGACTTCGGCGGGGCGCACGTGGGCTACCTGCCAGGGCCCGACGGCGGGCGCTTCGGGACGATCGCCCGCCCGCTGCGCGACGAGGAGCCGTCCACCGACTGTGGTCACCTCCTGGCTCTCCTCCAGCCGTTCAAGGCGATCTACGACGACGCCTGCCGCACCATCCTCTTCTACCGGCCGGAGGGCGAACGCGTGCTCGTGTCGATCCCGAACGAGTTCCTCCAGCCAGGGTGGAGCCGCCACCGGATCAAGCTCCTCGTGGACGTGGAGCGCCTGACCGGGGGGCTGGTCCCCTACCACCTCGAGAAGCGCTTCACGCACAAGCTCCCCGGCCGCTCGCTCTTCCACGTGAGCGACGCGTTCCTCGAGAGCCTCGATCCGCAGACCGCGGCTCTCTTCGCCACGCCGGAGCCCACCCCCATCGGCCGGGAACTCACCGTCGAGTGGTTCCACATCTACGACTCCGCCGCCGAGGTCCGCGACGGCCTCCCCGTCCAGCGCATCCTCCCCTACATGCGGTACATCCTCTCCTCGAAGGTCGCCCCCTACCCGCTGAAGGCCGCGGTCACGGCCGCGAACCTGGAGTACAACACGCTCACCGACGCGGTCCGCGCCGAGGAGTTCCGGCCTTACTCCTTCGCCAGCTTCACCGGCATCTTCATCGACATGTACGACGAGGAACTGCGCGCCTACGTCAACCTCTTCCAGCCCATCGGCATCAGCCTGAAGCCGGCGGGGCGCACCCGCGAGGTGGAGATCACCCCGGCGGAGATCCACGCCCGGTTCCGCCACCTCGAACCGGTGCCGCCGGCCCTCCCGCTCGAGGGCGTGCTCGGTTACCCCCGGCCGAAGAGCATCCTCAGCCGCTTCACCTTCGGCTGACCGCCCGGTGCGCCGCGTAGAGGACCATGCCGGCGCCGAGCGAGAACGGGCCCATGTGGAGCCGGCGGACCGCGTCCTGCAGCACGCTCACCGGACCCGCGGGTATCCCGGCGGCCCGACGGGCGGCGCGCAGGAGGCCGAGCGGCCGGTCGTCCCCGAACCGCCGTCGCAGGAGACGAAACCCCTCCTCGCGAAGGAGCCGGCCGAGCGTGCGGGCCGAGTAGTACTGGAGGTGGCCCGGCATGTAGTAGCCCCAGCGCCGACCCCGCAGCAGGCGGGCGAGGGAGTCGCGGTTGGCCGTTCCCACGACGAGCACCCCCCCCTCCCGGAGCACCCGGGCCGCCTCGCGCACCGTGGCGCGCGGGTCCGGCAGGTGCTCCACCGTCTCCGCCATGTAGACCACGTCGAAGGTCGCGGCCGGGAACCCGGCCCCCTCGAACGTCCCCTGACGGACCACGAGCCCCGCCTCCCGGCACGCCGCGCAGGCGACCGGCGACAGATCCACCCCCTCCGCCGCGAAGCCCCGCGCGCGGGCCTCGGCGAGGAACGCCCCGAAGGAGCAGCCGACCTCGAGGAGCCGCCCCGACGGGACCAGGCGCTCGAGCCGGAGGAGCCGCCCCCGCGCCCGGAGCCGCGCCGCCCCGGCGAAGCGCCGGTCGTCCACATAGGTGTACGCCCCGGGGCGGTCCGAACCGGCGTAGTACTCCTCGTCATAGAGGCGCGGCAGATCCTCGTCGACCGGCCGGGGATCGAGGTAGACGTGGCCGCAGGCCCCGCACCGGACGACCGTGAGCGGGACCTCGTAGCGCTCCACCCGCGCCGCGACCCGCCGGTCGGCGCCGCCGCAGAGCGCGCAGGGCCGGCTCTCGAACCGGACCATGGAGAGCCTCACGGCGCAACCTCGGACATCGTGGCCACACGGACCTCCCCCCGCTCCCGGGCCGCTGAAACGAGGCCCAGCGCGCGGTCGAGGAAGGCGAGCGACTTCTCCGTCCCGCCGACGAAGTTGTGCGGGTGGGTCCACAGGTGGAAGACCGCGCCCCGGTCCCGGGCCCGGGCGAGGCCCCGGCGCACCTCGGCGACCCGCACCGCGTTCGGCACGAGACGGCGCGCGCCGCTCGCCGGCAGGATCGGCACCGACGCCGGCACCTCCACCACGGGGCCGACCCGCCGCGGGAGACCGACCGGCGGACCGGCCCCGAGGAGCCGCGCCGCGAGCCGCGCGGCGCGGGCGAGCGGACCGCGGCGCGGTGGCATCTCCCGTGAGCCGCCGGCGCCGGCCTCGCGATAGTGCGTGAACCCCGCGCCGGCCAGCTCCTCGGGGAACCCCACGAGGTTCCGCGGGTAGACGAAGGACCGCGCCGCCACCCCCGCCGCTCGCGCCGCTTCCGCTGCGGCCCGCATCTCGGCCCGGGCCAGGTCCCGGTCCGTGTCGAGGAAGGCGTGGGAGAAGCCGTGGGCGCCGATCTCGTGAAGGGGCCTCGCCTCCCGTACGAGCCGCACGAGGTCCGGCGCGTAGAAGAGCGGGTCCCGGGCCACGTCGGTGCCGGGGTCGAAGGCGTACCAGTCGCCCGGGAAGTGTCGGTGGACGGGCCGCACCATCTCCGGATGGGTCCGGCCGTCCACCCGCGCGCAGGATCCGAGGAACAGGTGGCCGACGAAGGCGAACGTGGCCCGCACGTCGTGGCGGGCGAGAGTCCCGAGCAGGCGCGGGAAGACTTCCCGCACGGCTCCGAAGTGGGCGAGGGCGCGCCGCCGCCACCGGGCGTCGAAGAAGACCCCCCAGATCAGCTCCACGTCGAACGTCAGGAGGAACGTGCCCGGAGCGCCGCTCACGCGAGCACCTCCAGGACCGCGTCCGAGAACCGCGGCCCCCACGTCGCGAGGGACCAGCCCCGCTCCACGGCCTCCCGGCCCCGGGCGCCGTGCTCCGCGCGGAGCACGGGGTCGGCGAGATACCGGACAAGGCGGTCCGTCCATTCCCCGGGACCGGTCGCGAAGAAGCCGGTCCGGCCGTCCTCGACGATGCGGGTGTTCACCCCCACCGGGGAGACCACGGCGGCCACGCCCGAGGCCAGGTACTGGATCGCCTTCATCCCGCACTTCCCGCGCGTCCAGGGGTTGTCCGGGAGCGGGTAGAGCCCCACGTCGAGCGACGAGAAGAGAGCCGGCTCCTTCGCGAGCGACCACGCTCTCGTCTCCACCTTCACGCCCGGCACACGCAACGCCTCCCCGGCACCGACCACCAGCAGGTCGAAGGGCGTCCGCTCCGCGGCAAGGACCAGCGCCGGCAGGATCGCCTTCAGGCAGTAGGTGGCCGTGGGGCTTCCGATCCAGCCCACGAGCGGCCGGCGTCGCGCACCCTTCTCGCGGGGCCGGAAGGTCGAGGTGTCCACCACCGTCGGCATGAGGCGCACCGCCGGGTTGCGCTCCGCGGCGTGTGCCGCGATCGTCTCGTTGCCGGCGAGCACGAGGGTCGCGCCGGCGAGCAGACCGTCCGTCTCCCCCGGGTCCTTCAAGAGGGTCATGCGGCGCCGCGAAAGTTCGCCGTCCGCCACGTAGTCCCGCGGCGCGAGCCACAGGGCGTCGTCGAGGTCGTGGAGGTAGCGGAGTCCGCGGCGGCGCAGGGCGGCGAGGGCGAGCCGGTTCCCCCGCGGCAGGATCTCGCGGTGGACGAGCACCGCATCGGCACGGACCTCGCCGAGGAGAGCCGCGGAACGCCGCAGACCGCCGAGGAGGCTCCACGCCGTCCGCCTCGCACGGGCCGCGAGGTCCGGAGCGTAGAAACCGCGGAAGGCGTCGTCGGTCAGGAACGGCCGGAAGTCGAGCCGGATCCCCCGCGAGAGGAGATGCGGCCCGTACGCCAGCACGCGGGGGCGCACGCTCGGCCCCTCGCGGGGCAGCGTGGAGAGGGCAAGCAGGGTCCTCACGGTCTCACCCCGGCGACCCCGACCTTCGGGGCCGCGACGGCCTTCGAAGCCGCGGCGGCCCTCTCCCGTCCTGCCGCGATCCCGAGTCCGGCGAAGATCATGAACGGTACGAGCACCTGCGCGCGATGCCGGAACACGATCCCGACGTTCCCCTCCACGAGGGCGTAGAGGACCGTGATCGAGACGACCATGAGGAGCAGCATCACCGACTCCCGCAGCCGGCGGCGGACGGCGACGAGGATCCCCCGGATCACCGCCGGCAGGAGCAGGTAGAAGCAGATCACGTCGGGGAGGCCGAACTTCTGACGTCCGGAGAGCACCTGCCAGGGGAACGGAGCGAAGAGGAAGTACGCGACCCCCACCGGCAGCCAGGCGATCGCCCGGCCGGGCGACGAGATGTCCACTTCCGGCCGGAAGGAGCCCTGCGCGCTCTCGACGGAGGCGCTGTACTTCCGCTGGAGGTTCAGGTCGGCGAGCGACGCGCGTTCCATCTCCCACAGGCCGAAGCCGGCGACTCGCATGATGACTGCGATCAGGAGGATCGCCGCAACCCCCTTCAGGAGGGCCGGCCCGATCCGTCCCGCCCGGCCGACGAGGAGGCTCACCGCGGCCGAAAGGGCCATCAGGAGGAAGAGGTACTGGCGCAGGGTGCCGAGGAGGATCAGGCAGAGACCGAGCCGGAGGAGGCGGAGGAGCCCGAAGCGCTCGGCCAGCCTCATCTGGGCGTCGACGATGAGCATGAGGACGAACACGACGAGGGAGTCCCGGATGAGGAGGGCGGACCACAGGAGGACGGAGGGGAAGAAGGTGGCGAGCACCGTCGCCGGCCGCGCGGCCGCCTGCCCTCCCAGCCGCTCGGCGATCCGGTAGACCGGCAGGGCGGTGACCGCGCCGATGAGGCAGTTGGCCAGAACGGCGACGAATGGCTCGTGGCCGAACAGGTAATAGAGGAAGCCGACGAAGTAGAAGTAGCCGACCTGGGAGGAGCGCAGGTAGCGGGGGGAGAGCCGGAGGGGCTGCTCCCCCCGGAGCCAGCCCGCGAACAGCGCGGCGTTGCCGTCGAACGTCTCCTCGTCGGGGGCGATCACGGTGTTCTGGTCGTTCATCCGGAACAGCGCCGCCACCGCCACCCGCACCGCGAAGCCCGCGACAATGACGAGGAGCAGGAAGAGCCGCCGGTCCTTCTGCGGGTCGCCACCGGCGGTCGCCCGCAGCGTCCGCCACACGGCGAGCACCACGGCCAGGGCGAAGAGGGTGAACCCGGCGAGGGCGAGGGCGGAGAGCGGACCGGTGTCCCCGGCCTCGGACCACGCAAGGAGGATGTCATGCATCCGGATCGGCCTCTCTATCGCCCCGCCGCCGCGAGCACCTCGTCGTAGAGTTCCTCGAGCGAGCGCACCGCCGCCCCGAGCGACAGCCGCTCCCCGGCGACCCCGCGACACCGCCGGACGAGTTCCGGCCCTTCCCGGCGCAGCGCCGCCAGTTCGGCGAGCGCCCGATGGTATCCCGCCGGGTCGACCGACGACAGGAGGATGCCGGTGCGGGTCCCGGAGAGGAGCGCCTCGGTGTCTCCCACGCCGGACGTGGCGACGACCGGTACCCCGCAGGCCAGGAACTCCCCGAGCTTGGTGGGAGCTGAACCCTTCTTGGAGGGGGCGGCGCGCACGAACAGCAGGCCGGCGGCGCAGTTCGCGAACCACCGGGGGACCTCGGCCGGCGGCACGCCGAGGGCGGTGATCCGGGCAGGGTCGACGCCTCGCGCCGCGAGGTCCCGGGCCGCCCTCCCGGCCCCGTCCTCGGAGAGGAAGAGGGCGTGGGTCGAGGGGTCCGCGGCGATCGCGACCGTAAGGAAGTCGAGCAACTCTTCCCGGAGATACCAGTTCGAGAGCGCTCCCGCGGCGGCGAGGACCGTCCGCCCGCGGAGCCACTCGTACCCCGGGGGCGGCGGCAGGTCCGGCCGGAACCGGTCGAGATCCACGGCGGTGGGGATCACGCGCACCGGCACGGAGAGGGGCGGCAGGAGCGGACGGGCGGCCTCGGCGAGCACGACGATCCCCGCCGCCCGCCGGAGCAGGGCGCGCTCGACCCGTTCGAAGGTCCGGTGGGCCACGGATCCCTCGGGCCAGAGCCCCCCGTCCACCTTCTCGCGCGCCCAGAACCCCCGCATGTCGAAAACGAAGGGGACGCCGGAGGCCGCCGCCACCAGCGCCGGCAGGCAGGACCGCGCATGGACGAGGGCGATCCGCTCGCGTCGGATGAGCCCCCGCGCCGAGGCGAGGAGCCGCAGGAGTTGCGCCGCCGTGCGCGTCGCGGCCGGCCCGTGGCCGAAGGGGAGCGCGGTCCAGCCGACTCCCGCCGCGCGCAGTTCGGCGCGGGCCGACTCCGCGCGGCGCGGGTCGAAGAGGAACCGTTCCTTCTCCACCGAAAGAAGATGCACCCGCCTTCCGCCCCGGGCAAGCGCAAGGAGATAGGGCAGCGTCTGCGAGGCGCCCGGACCCGCGAGAACGCCATCCTGGACGATCCACGGCACGGCGCCGCGCCCCCCGGCCATCACAGGCTCTCCGCGAAGAGGGCGAGCGCGAGGAGCACCCAGACGCGGATCCGGGGCTTCCCGGTCCGCGAACCCGATCGCAGCGAGGCGATGGTCTCCCGGACCGCCTCCGGCCGCACGAGGTCGAGGGCGCGCAGGGCCGCCCCTTCGAGCTTCGCGGCGAGGAATCCCCCGAGGTCCCCGGCGAGCCAGTCCTCCACCGGAGCGGCGAAGCCCATCTTCCGGCCCGCGAGGACCTCCGGCGGCAGGCGGTTCCCGAAAGCGGCTCGCAGCAGGGCCTTCCCCCGACCGCGCAGGTGGAGCGGTGCCGGGACCCGGGCGCACGCCTCGACGAGGGAGTGGTCCTGGAAAGGCGCCCGGCACTCGAGCGCCACGGCCATGGACATGGCGTCGACCTTCAGGTTCAGGTCGTCGGGAAGCCAGGTGGCGAAGTCCGTGGCCATCATGCGGTCGGCCTCCCCGCCCGCCGCCGACTCGAAGAGGCCACGGAGGAACTGCCGCGGCGCATCACCGTGGCGCGCCGCGAAGCCCGGTGTCAGGAGGCGCTCCCGCGCGCCGCCGTTGAAGCACTCGTAGAATTCGTAGTAGCGGCGAAAGGCGACCATCGACGCGAGTTCCGCCGCGCGGCGGAGCCGACCTCCGAGGAAGGGGTGCGCCGCCGCCGCGAGGAACCGCGGGCAGCGGCCGAGGCGCGAGAGGATCCGCGTCCGGTCGTAGCCGCCGAAGGCCTCGTCCCCGCCGTCACCCGTGAGGGCCACGGTCACGGCGCCGCGGGCCGCCCGGCAGACGAGCGCCTGTGCCACCGCCGACGAATCGCCGAAGGGCTCGCCGAACCGACCGAGGAGTTCCGGCAGTTCCTCCACCGGCGGCGGGTCGATCCGGATCTCCTCGTGCCGCGTCCCGTATCGGCTGGCCACGAGGCGCGCCAGGGGCCCCTCGTCGTACTCCGGTCTCGGAGTCCTCACGGTGAAGGTCCGGACGGCGCCCCCCGCCTCGGCCATGAGGGCCACCACGATGCTGGAATCGAGGCCGCCGGAGAGGAACGCCCCCACCGGCACGTCCGCGACGAGTCGGCTCCGGACCGCCTCCCGGGCGAGGACCCGGATCTCCTCGACGGCCTCCCGCGGGTCGCGGGCCGGGCGCCCGGGAGGGGGCCGTCGCCAGAAGACCTCGGGCCCGGCCGCCCCGGCGGCGAGGAAGGAGGCCGGCGGCAGCTTCCGGATCCCGAGGAAGGCCGTGCGCGGCGCGGGGATGTAGCCGAAGGCGAGATAGAGCGACAGCGCCTCCTCATCCAGCGTCGGTCCACCGGGCAGGAGGAGCCGGAGCGCGCCGATCTCCGAGGCGAAGGCCAGCCCGCCTCCGGGCAGCGACGCGTACACGAGCGGCTTCTCTCCGAGGCGATCCCGCACCAGGAGGAGTTCACCCGACCGCGGGTCGTGGAGCGCGCCGGCGAACATGCCACGGAGCTTGCCGAAGATCGCGCGGCCGTGCCGGGCGTACCCCGCGAGCAGGGCCTCGGTGTCGGACCGCGTCCGCGGCGCGCGCCCGAGGTCTCCGAGGATCTGCCGGTAGTTGTAGATCTCGCCGTTCACGACGACGACCGCGCCGGTCTCCGGATCGGCCATGGGCTGGGCGCCGCCCGCGGGATCGATCACGGCGAGGCGCCGGTGGCCGAGGGCGACCCTTCCGTCCGGGGAGACCCAGAGC
>JALOQY010000201.1 GCA_025459285.1 Planctomycetota bacterium
CGTCAGTCGGTGAGGAGCACGCGCACCCCGCCGGCCGCCAGCTCGTTGACCAGCCGCACGCCGTCGGCGGCTACGCGGGTCGGCCGGTCGGGCGTCGAGGCCGGGCCGGTCCAGCCGGAGGCCGGAGCACCCATCGTCGACGAACTCCCGGAGGACGGCGTGCCCGTGGGCCGCCGCGCACTCCCGGAAGGAGCCGATCTGCGACACGAGTCGGACGCTGCCGGGCTCCCGGCGGGCGACGCGGGCGCGGAGCGCGAGCTCCATCCCGACACTGGCTCGCTCGCGCCGGGTCCGATAACGAGGCCGCGCGGGACTTCTGCCCACGCTCTGAGCGGATCAGCGGCCGGCGGCGGTCCGGTAGAGCGAGAGGAGTTCCTCCTCCGGAAGCCCCGCCGCGACGCAGGCGGCCCGGAACTCCCCGGGCGGCGCGGAGTAGACTTCCCGCGCGAACCGGTCGGCGCCGAGTCGGCTGCGCAGGGCCCGCACGAGGAGGCCGGCCAGCGGGTAGGCCACGGGCTCCGGCTCGCGGCGGAACGTGGACGAGAGGAAGGCGT
The DNA here is from genome assembly GCA_025459285.1 of Planctomycetota bacterium. Classification (GTDB taxonomy): domain Bacteria; phylum Planctomycetota; class JAJSAM01; order JAJSAM01; family JAJSAM01; genus Prado167. The sequence goes on from JALOQY010000201.1 coordinate 555, forward strand.
CCAGATCGGGGAGCCGGTCCGGAAGCCGCCCCCGCCAGTCGTCGAGCGCGACGCCCCCGTAGGAGCCGCTCACCGCCACCGCGAGCCCCTCGGCCATCGCCGCCGTGCCGGCCATCCCGTGGGCGGCATGGGCCGCGACGTGAGTGCCTTCGTGCACGATGAGCGATTCGAGTCCCGCGGGATCCCCGGCGAGCACGTGGATCGTCCCCGACAGGGCGTCGGCGTGGCCCGCGCCGCCATTGTCGGTGAGCCGCGCCTTGCTGCGACGGTCCGGGTAGACGTAGACGGCGAGTTCGAGGGCGCCGGGGAGCGGCAGCTCATGGCGGATCCGCTCCGCGGCGGCGAGGAGGCGGGCGTCCTCCTCCGCCTCGGCATCCTTCGCGGGCAGCACGGCCGGCCGCCGGACGCGGACGGAGGCCTTCCCCTCCGTGGGGCCGAGGAGCCGTTCGCGCCAGACGATCCGGGGCCGCTCGGGGCCGAGTCGGGCCGCGAGGCGGCCGTCCGGCCCCGGTTCGAAGGAGCCGCCGGCGCGGGGGCCGAACCGGTCCGCCACCAGGAACCCCTCTCCCCCGTGGGGCACGGCATTGATCTCGGCGACTCCCGGCATCCCGAGTCCGGCGTAGAGGAGGAAGGCCGGGGTCGCCGGCTGCCCCTCCGACGCGGGCTGCTCGGGCACCAGGGCGATCAGGCGGACGTCGTTCCCGATGAACTCCCGGCCCCCGATCGAGAGCCGGTCGCCGCGCAGGGCGAAGGGCAGGCGCGGGGCGAGCGCGGCGACGACCGCGTTGACGTGCGGCCCGCCGTAGAGGACCGGCCGCCCCGGCCATCCCGCGGGGCCCCGGGCGAGGTCCACCGCGGTGTCCTCGAGGATCGGCGAATGGGGGAAGAGCATGCCGCGGATCAGCTCGATCTGGGCGCGGACCTCGCGGTCGGCGCGGGCGTCACCGAGGGTGCCGGCCACGAAGGACGGGGGGCCCTCCCGCAGGAGTTCGTTCGGCGTGCGGGCCTGCGCCCGCGCCGGGGCGGCACCGAGGAGGAGGAGCGCGAGGGTCGGGAACCACGGGATGCGGCTCATGGTCTCCATGCTAGCAGCCCGTCAGCAACAGGGGACGTACGTACCTTTTCACTTTTTCGTCCCTCCTGGCAGCCCGAGGCCGAGGAACCGCCGGGCGCCTGCGGGCTCACGCCGACCGGCGGCCGGCCCGGCGACCCGGGGGAGAGAACTGGCCGCCGGGAGGTGCCGACCGTACCCTGTCGCCATGACCGAGCCCGAGAAGCAGGAGGATGAATCCCCACCCCTTCGGAACCACGAGGATCTCCGGCAGATCCTCCGCGAGAACCCGGCCGACGAGGAGGCGCTCCTCGAGCTGTCGGCGGGGCTCTTCGGCTCGCTGTGCCGGGGTTCGGGGGCGAAGGACCCGGCCCGCCGGCGGGAGCGGGTCGAGGAGCTCGGCGAGCTCGCCCGGCGCCACGGCCATCAGGCGGTGCGGGCCTTCCACGCCATGGGGCTCTTCAACGCCATCGTGGATTCGCACCAGACCGGGGACCGCGCCGCGCGGGACGCCTATCTCGGGTGCCTCCGGGAGACCGCCGACCACGAGGCCGGCCGGCGCCACCTCGCGTTGGCCCTCCACAACGCCGCGGCGTGGGCGGCGGCGGAGCGGGACCGCGCGGCCTCGGACGGATACCTCACCGAACTCCGGGACCTCCAGCGGGGGACGCCCGGGGACGACACCGCGCGCTGGTGTCTCGGCCAGGCCCTCCTCCACGCCGCCGCCGAGGCGGAGACCGCCGGGGACCGCCCGCGCCACGACGCCCTCTTCGAGGAGGCGCGGCGGTTAGCCGAGTGAGGCCAGCAGCCCGTCGGCGTAAGCACTCATGCGCGCGGAGGCCCATCGGCGACGGGCTGCTGGCATTCAACGGCCAGGAAAGGCATTGATCTCAGATCGGGGGGTTTCTCGGAAGTCGCGGGTCGCCGCCCGGCTTCGGATGGGTACGAAGCCGAATCGGAGGCATTTTGAGGCTTTCTGGCCGAGCCCATGAGGAACCATCTGAAAAGGAGACACCGGGGCTGATGCCCGTGAAATCCGAGAATCGAGTGGCCCGTCGGGGCGAGGGACGATCTCTGCGCTGCGACCCTTTACCCCGACGGGCTGTCAGCGGGGCTTCGCCTTCCGCTCCGCGTTCTCCTCGGCCGTGAGCCGGCCCTGCTCGCCCGTGGAGTGGTCGGCGAAGCGGATGGCGTCGGCGATGGCCCCGTGGCCGGCGGTCTCCCGGATCAGCCGGTGCATCTCCTGGCAGACCCGCCGGTAGGCGGGGTGGCCCTGGGGAGTGGTCCTGAGTTCGATCACGTGCATCGCCTCGCGGGCGTTCATGTGCATGACGAAGCGGATCCGGAAGGCCATGGAGACGGCGTAGGGCGCCACGTCCGGAAGGCCGGCGGCGACGAGAGCGCCGTGGAGAGAGGCCGCGGTCTCCGCCGCCCGGCGGAAGTCCTCCCCGCACCCGGCCTCCTCTACGTCCGTCGGGACCACGAAGCCGTGGGCGGTGGTAAGAGGCTGCCAGTCGATCGTCAGGATCCGGTGCCGCTGGAGGTCCCGGAAGGCGCCGTAGTCGGCGAGGACGTCGAAGCGGTAGGAAGTGCGCTCGAACGCCCGGCCCGGCCGGTGGCGCCGGTTCGTCCGCTCCCCGGCGGCCCGGAGGATGATCCGCCGGACCTCCTCCCGCGGCAGGGCGCGGACGGCCGCGAGGACGGTGTCGTCGGGCAGGCCGCAGAACGGGTAGAGGACGGCGGCGGCGACCTTCGTCTCGCCCTCCGGGTCGAACTCCGTGAGCGTGACCGCCGGACGGTCCTCTGCGGGATGGCCCGCGACCACGCGGGAGGCCTCGTCCGCCGCCGCCTCCCGGATGGTCGCGAGGTAGCGGCTCCAGAGTCCGCCCCGGTCGGGGACGGCCACCCGCCGCACGAAGTCGGGGATGACCTTGTCGAGTTCGGCGAGCATCCGGTCCGCCGTCTCGCGGGCCTCGGCGAGGGGGTGGGCGCGCATCCGGAGCAGCAGCGCCTCGAAGGCCTGCCCGGAGCCGTAGATGCCGACGTTGCTGCGGGTCGCCGCGGGGAGCAGGCCGCGGACCGCGTCGAGTGCCCGGGCCCGGACGGTCCGCTCGTGGGCCGGGGCGGGGAGGTCCGGCGGCCGCGGGAACCGGCGGGCGAAGAAGTCCCGCATCCGCGGCAGGAGGTCCGCGTAGGTCGCAAAGCTCGCGTCGAGCGCCGCCTCGTAGCGGGCCCGGAGCTCCGGCCGGTCCGAAAGCTCGGGGGGCACGACGTAGCGCCAGCGGCCGCCGGGCCGGTCCGTGTAGGGCACGTAGCGCGTGGACTGCTCGAGGTAGGCCATCAACCGCCCGCGCTCCAGCACCTTCGTCAGGATATTGGAGACGCCCTCGCAGGCCAGGTGGACGCCCCCGAGCTGGGCGACGGAGTCGTCCCCGTACTCGAAGAAGACCTTCTCGTAGAGCTCGCCGGCGCGCGCGAGGCCCGCCGACGGCGCCTCGGAGGCCGCGGCGGCCCCGCCCGGGAGGAACTCGTCGAGGAAGAGCCGGCGCAGGCTTTTTCCGGACCGGGAGTACCGCGCGAAGAGCGCGCCCTTCACGACCTCCGGGAGGTTGACGAGCGCGAAGACGGGCCCGTCCACGTCCGTGAAGTACGGCGCGAGCGCCCGACGCTCGTCGGGCGCGAAGAGCTCACTCCTTGGGGGAGCCACGGCGGTGATGGCGGCAGAAGTTCCGGCGGCAGCCGCGCAGGAACTCGACGAGGTGCTTCACGTGGGGGGAGGCGGAGAAACCCTCCTCGATACGGCGCAGCGCCTCCGAGATGGGATACCCGCGCCGATAGAGGATCTTGTACGCGCCGCGGATCTGCTCTGTCTCCTCCGCCGTCACCCCGGCCCGGGCCAGGCCGACCTTGTTCAGCCCGTAGACGGCGCTGTCCCCCTTGATCATGAAGTAGGGGGGGGCGTCCTGGTCCACCCGGGCGAGGCCGGAGATCATGCAGAGCGTACCGATCCGGCAGAACTGGTGGACGGTGGCGTTCCCCGAGATGAAGGCCCGGTCCTCGACGTGGATGTGGCCCGCGAGGAGCGCGCCTCCCGCGATGATCACCCGGTTCCCGATCCGGCAGTCGTGGGCCACGTGGCAATGCGTCATCAGGAAGCAGTCGCTGCCGACGATCGTGCGGTTGCCCTCGTGGCTCCCGCGGTGCACCGTGCAGTACTCGCGGAAGACGTTCCGGTCGCCGATGACGAGGTGGGCGAGCTCCTTCCCGCTCGTGGAGATGTCCTGGGGGGCGTGTCCGAGGACGGCCCCCACGTGGACCTTGTTCTCCTCGCCGAGCGTGGTGTGCTTGCCGATGTAGGCGCGCGCCATGAGGGAAGTGCCGCGGCCGATCCGCACGTCCTCCTCGATGACGACGTACGGCCCGATCTCCACGTCCTCGCCGAGGACGGCCGAGGGGTGGACGATGGCGGTGGGGTGGATGAAGGTTGCCATGCGCGTTCCAGACTAACGACCCGGACTCCCGGAAACCACTACTTGCCGGTCCGAAGGAAGCGGACGAAAGCCGAAACGTCGGCCTCATAGCCGGACCGGGCGAGGCGCCGTCCGTCCGGGGCGACGATCACGTACCACGGGTTGGCGGCGGTCCCGAACCCGTCGGGAGGCGCGGCGCTGCGGAGGTCCCGGTACTTCCGGCTCTGCTCCGCCGTCGTGTGGACGCCGAACTTCCGCCCCGCCTCGTCGCTCGGGATGTCGGTCCACAGTTCGACGAGAACCATTTCGGCCAGCTCCCCGCGCACCTCCTCCCGGGGGAAGACGCTCTTCTCCATCGTGCGGCAGTTGCTGCAGTAGATGCCCGTGAAGTTCAGGAAGACGCGCCGGCCGGTGCGCCGGCCGATGGCGAGGCCGCGCTCGTAGTCGGTGGTCCAGAAGACGCCGCCGTATCCCGGGTGGAAGGTCTCGTCGGCCCACTCCGGGCGGGGCACGGCCGCGGCGGTGTCGGCGGAGGCGCCGGCGGCCAATGCCTCCCTCGGCGGGAGGAGGCCCTCGACCCAGCCCGGGAGCGGCACGAGGCCGAAGAGCCCCCCGCCGAGCGTCAGTCCGAAGGCGAAGAGCAGGAGCGCGCCGGTGACGCGGACCACGGAGACCCGCTCCACGGGGCGGTCGTGGGGCAGGAGGAGCTTGCCGAGCAGGTAGAGCCCGGCAAAGAAGACGGTCACCGTCCATAGCGAGAGAATGATGGACCACGAGCCGATGCCCCAGCCGAGTTCCACGTCCACGCGCCAGAGGTAGTAGCCGGCGAAGGCCAGCTCGAAGAAGCCGAGGAGTACCTTCACCGTGTTGAGCCACCCGCCGCCCTTCGGGAGCGAGGAGAGGAGCGAGGGGAAGAGCGCGAGGACGAAGAAGGGCAGCGCGAAGCCCGCCGAATACGCGAACATGCCCGCCGCCGAGCGGACCCACTCCGACGCCGAGGCGGCGAGGATCGGACCGATCACGCCGACCGTGCAGGTGAAGGAGGCGAGCGAGAACGCGAGGCCCATGAAGACCGGCGCGGCGAGGGATGCCCCGGCGCCCGCCGCCTGGGCCTTGTCGGTGAGGGACGAGGGGAGGCGGATGTCGAACCAGCCGAGCAGGGAGAAGGCGAGGACGAGCATGAGGAGGAAGAGGAACAGGTTCAGCCACAGACTCGCGGCGAGGGCCTGGAGCGCCGGCCCGAGCACCACGCCGAGGGCGGTGAACGTCAGCACGATCCCGAAGCAGAAGAGGAGCGCCCGGCGGACCGCGGCGCGGCGACCCTCTTCCTTTTTGGCGAAGAAGGCGAGCGTGAGGGGGATGAGCGGGTAGACGCAGGGCAGGAGGATCGAGAGGAGCCCGCCGATGAAGGCCGCGATGAGGAGCCCGCCGAAGCCCTCGGGTGTGCGGTCGTGGTAGGTGTCCGGGTCAACCGGCGGGGCGGAGACGAGCGGAACCGGTTCTCCGGCGATCCGCAGGAGGACCGTGGACTCCACCGTCGCCGGGTCGAGACAGAAGCTCTCGGTGCAGGCCATGTGGTCAAGGCCGACGCGGAGCGTGACCGGGCCCGGAACGGCGTTTCCGGGGACGGCCACCGTCAGGGTGAAGACGACCGTGCCCTCGTACTGCGGGACGACCTCCCCGAGGCTCTCGTCCCGCTTCGACAGAGGGGCGGGGCCGAGCGTGTCGCCCTCGGCGGTATAGCCCTCCGGTCCGAGGACGACGACCCGGGTGGGATAGACCGCTTCCGGCACGGGCGGGACCCCGTAGACGTGGTACCCCTCCTCGATCTTTGCCGTCACGAAGACGGTGACCCGCGCCCCCGGGGTCGCCGTGTCCGGCTGCACGACCGCGGTCACGCGGACCGGGGGATCGGCGGCGAGGACCGCCGGCGCGGCGAGGAGGACGAGGATGAGGATGGCCGGGACGATGAACGGACGGATCATGGCGAGAGTATAGCGACCCGTCCCGACCGGACGGGGACGTTGTAGACATGTAAACTTTCCACCCTCCCGGCGAGGCTCCCCGCGGCCGCCCGGACAGCGGGGACGCTGTAAACTTGTCAACTTTCCGACCCCCTGAGGGGCCCCTCCCGGCCGCCCGGGAGGCCCGGACCGACGTCCCCCGCTTTCGGGTGTCACCGCCCCGGGTTAGGATTCCCGTGCGCAAGCCCGGACGGCAAAACGTCTTGCGGCGCGGCCCCGGTGGGGGCTTGACAACCACAACCTTTAGTGTATTCTTTACCCTTCGCCGCAACAGGATGGGTAACCGCGGCGATCGGGCAAGGGAAGGCGGCGTCGGGCGGAACGACTGGACCGGGGGGCTCGGGCCCCCGACTGAGGGGTGAAGAAATGTCGAAGAACACGCCGAAGGACAGGCTGGCGGATGTCGTGGACGATCCGGTGGGCGCGAAGGCGGGCCAGGGGGCGGCGGGTGAGGTCTTCCGGGGAGCGCTGAGCCCGTTCCCGAAAGGCCCCGGACTCCGGTTCGAGCGGCACTTCACGACGGCGGGGATGCACCCTCACGACGAGATCCGCTGGGAGCGGCGCACCGCGGCGATCTACAACGACCGGGGCGAGGTGGTCTTCGAGCAGAAGAACGTCGAAGTGCCGACGACGTGGTCCCAGCTCGCCACGAACGTGGTGGTCAGCAAGTACTTCAAGGGCGGCGTCGACCAGCCCCAGCGCGAGTCGTCGGTGCGGCAGCTCGTGGACCGCGTCGTCCGGACCACGGTGCTGTGGGGGGAGACCGGCGGCTACTTCGCCGACGCCGAATCCCGCGACTCGTTCGAGGCCGAGCTGACGTGGCTCCTCGTGAACCAGTACGCGTGCTTCAACTCCCCGGTCTGGTTCAACATGGGAGTGGAGACTTCGAAGCGGCCCCAGGTCTCGGCCTGCTTCATCAACTCGGTGGAAGACTCCATGTCCTCCATCCTCGACCTCGCCAAGACCGAGGGGATGCTGTTCAAGTACGGCTCCGGCACCGGGACGAACTTCTCGACCCTCCGGGGTTCCCGCGAGCGGCTCTCGGCCGGCGGGGTCGCCTCCGGGCCGGTCTCCTTCATGAAGGGCTTCGACGCCTTCGCCAACGTCATCAAGTCCGGAGGCAAGACCCGGCGCGCGGCGAAGATGGTGATCCTCGACGTGGACCACCCGGACATCGTGGAGTTCATCCGCAGCAAGGCCGAGGAGGAGAAGAAGGCCTGGGCGCTCATCGACGCCGGCTACGACGGATCGGTGAACGGGGAGGCCTACTCCTCGGTCTATTTC
>JALOQY010000202.1 GCA_025459285.1 Planctomycetota bacterium
TACCTCCTGTCGGAAGGGAACCTGGAGGAACTCGCCGCCTCCTATCCCACCCCCCGCACCAAGGAGGAGGTGCCGCTGTGGCTGTTCGTGGCCAGCCAGATCTCGCTGCGGCTCCACGGGGAGCAGGCGTACTCCTCCTACCCCCTGGTGATGCATTGCGGGGGGCTCCGGGACGCCCTGGGGCCGGAGCAGGTGACGGTTGCGGAGCAGAGCGGTGAGGACGGGGAGAGGCGGCTGCGCTGCGAGGGGTACAACGCCAAGAACACCTACGAACGCCGGACACCCTGCGACCAGGACTACCTGCGCAAGCTGGCCCGGGACACCCGGCCGGAGAGTCTGGAGGCCTGGTTCAACGGCCCCGTGGTGCGCTACCTCCGCGGTCTCAAAGCCTTCGACGAGGAGGGGATCTTCCTCTTGGACGGCAGCTATCTCTTCGTCCCGGACAACCCGGCCTACGAAGGATCCTCACGGCTGAGGTTCGGCGAGCACGGCCATCCCTTGAGCAAGGATGACTACGAGGCCCTGACCGACCGGCAGAAGGAGGAGACCGAGTGGCGGCGCTGCTACCGGGCGGTGTTCCTGCTTCACGCGGACCGGCACGTCGACACCCATGTCTTCGCCGGGTTGGCGCTGCGGCCGGGGAGGGCGGCAGAGGTCCCGGAGGTGAGGCCCCTCGTCGAGAAGTTCGTGGGTGCGGCGGGAAAGGGGGTGCTCAAGCTGCTGATCCACGATCGGGGGTTCATCGACGGCAAGACCATGTCGTGGATGAAGGCGGTCCACGGCATCGATACCCTGTTCCCTCTCAAGGCCGGGATGTCCGACCTCGAGGACGCCCGGGTCCTGGCTGAACAGGACGGTCAGCCCTGGCAGACGTGGCATCCGCCGGAGCCGGTCCGGAAGGAGCCGCCCCCGCAGCGCCCGGAGAACCTGCGCCGGCGAGAGGAGAAGCGCCAGCGCACGCTCGAGAAGAAACGGCGGGAGGCCGAAGCCGCCGGGGAGCCGAAGCCCGTTGCCCTCACCCGGGTGGAACTCAAGAGGATCCCCTCCATGCGGCTGTGGGGGACGGCCCATGTCCCGGTCTGCGTCATCCTGATGCGGGAGTACTACTCCGACGGTTCGATGGGCGAGTGGGCACTGGCCACCACCCGGGAGAGCATGGGAGCGATCGAGGCCCGCGAGCTGTACCACGAGCGGACCCGCATCGAGGAACGCCACCGCCAGCTCAAGTGCTTCTGGGACCTGTCCCGCTTTCGCTCCCGCGCCCTGTCCCTCGTCACCTCGCAGGTGGTGTTCGTCCTTCTCGCCTACAGCCTGATCCAGGACTTCCTCCGCCGGATCGAACGCGAAGAGATGAACCCGAAGACTCGCGATCGGATCCTCCGGGAACTCCGCTACCAGGACGACCGCCTTCTCCTCTACTCCCGCGGACGCTTCACCTACCTCACCCCCCTCGAGCACCAGGAACTGCTGCTCACCCTCTCCGAAGCCATCCGCCGCCGCGTGCTGGCCCGGACCCGGAAGCTGCGCGAGCGTCAGCTCGCCGTCCGGCTCCCGATCCGTCCGGGCGTCTGACATGGCCCGCTGGCCACCCCGGACCAACCGGCCCCGTCGTCGCTCCGATACTGTCTGACTCGCAGGGCCATCCGAAGTAGCCGGTTGACGCCGCAGCCGGACTCGCGGAGAATGGGTCCATGTTCTCAGGGGAGCTTCGGATACGGCGGCGGGGCCACCGGATCCCGCGGACGGCGACGCCCGGCGAGATCGCTGCGCGGACCGGCGGCGTCGAGCGCCCGGCCGGGAAGAGCATGCTTGATGCTGGCCTCTTGTTCGTCTTCCTCATGGCAATCCTGTTCATCCTCCTGTCGACGGGTGGCGACCGGTCGGAATCGGGGATGGGTGCGCCGATCCCATCCGTGGACCACCCGGTCGACGAGACCATCGCCCCCCCGCCCCCCCGGCGTTGACCGGCGGCCCGTCGCCGCGGGGCTTTCGGCGACGGGGTGCTAGTAGCTGAGGATGAGCGCCACGCGCTCCACGAGGTCGGCGAGGGCCCCGGCCGCGGACGCGCCGGCGTCGGTCGCCACGATCGGCCGGCTCTCCACGGCAACCCGCGCGCGGTGGAGGCGCACCTCGGCCCGCGCCCGCGCCGCGTGATAGACCACGCCGTCCGATGTGCGCCCCGGCGCCGATTCCGCCGACACCGAGACGGCGACCGGGGCCGCGCCGGGAGAGCCTGCCGGTCGCACTTCCGCCGGGCTGCGGTCGAGGCGCGCGAGGAGGAGGCGGCGGAACTCCGCGCGATCCTCCTCGGGGATCCCCTCGTCGAAGGAGAGGGTGAGCGTCAGCGCCCCGTCGGAGAGGAGCCGGAAGAGGGATTCCGGCGCCCGTTCGGGGACGTGGCAGACCGCGCAGTCCGTGAGGACCTTCGCGGGCGGCTCGGGAGGCGGGACGTGGCAGGACCTGCACGTTCGGTGGACGACCGTTCAGAGGTCCGGCGGCTTGCCCTCCTCGGCGTGGAGCGGGTGGCAGGACCGGCAGCGACCGGGGAGCTTCCCCGGAGTCTCCGACCCTTCGTGGTGGCACTGCGCGCAGGAGGCCTCCGCCGCGTGGCGTGCGTGATCGAGGAGCACCGGCGTGATCTCGTCGGAATCCTCCGCGAGGACGAGCTTCGCGAGTGGCCGCGGGAGCACCGGACCTTCTCCCGCGGGCGGCGCCGGCGCGGCGGCCGGGAGAGCGCAGGAGAGGAGAATGAGGGCGGCCATCCGTCGCACGGCGCGATGATAGCTGCCCGCTCCGGCCTTCCGGGCGAGGATCCCGGGCGGTCCTACCGCGTGATCTCCTCCAGCAACTCCTCCGCTTCGGGCCAGCCCGGGCGGAGTTCGAGGGCGCGCTCCACCTGCATGCGGGCCTCGCCGGGATAGCCCACGAGGAGGAGGAGGCGCGCCAGTTCGAGATACGTCTCGGCGCGCGCGTCCGCGGCGATGGCCTTCCGGTACTCGAGGATGGCCTCGACGGTGTTCCCGGTGCGCGCAAGGAAGGCCGCCAGCACCCGGCGGAGGTCGGGCTCCTCCGGGAGCGTGGAGACCACCGCCCGGAGGACCCGTTCCGCGTCGCCGGGCGCGCCGGCGCGAAGGCTCAGGTCCGCGAAGCCGTGGAGGAGCTCGACCAGCCGGGACCGCGTGGCCTCGTCCCCGGGGAAGGTGGCCCAGCGGTCGACGAGGAGGCGGATCCCCTCCTCCGGCCGTCCGGTGGCGGAGAGGAAGGTCGCCAAGGCGTCCGCGGACTCGGAGCTCTCCGGCGCCACGGCCGTGGCGCGCCGCAGGAGGCTCTCGGCGCGGACGCGGTCGCCGAGGCCGGCGGCTTCGGAGGCGGCGCGGACCAGCAGGCGGGGATGGTGCGAGCGCTCGAGGAGGGCGAGCAGGAACGGGTCGGCGGGCGAGGAGGGCCCAGTGGCGCGCTCCGCCTCCTCCTCCTCGCGCGCCGCCTCGTGGTCCCGGCCGAGAGTCCGGCAGATCTCCGCCCGGAGTCGATGCAGGTCCGGCGGGACTTGCTCGACCCCGACGACGGGCAGCAGCATCCGCTCCGCCTCGAGCGGTTCTCCGGCGAGCAGCCTGAGACGCGCGAGGCCCATGCGCGCGAAGACCGAGAGCCGCGGTCGGAATGCCTCCGCCGCCGCCCGGGCCGAGGGGCTGCCCACCGTGTCCAGCGCGAGGGCCCGGGCGAATTCCGCTTCGGCCTCGGTTCGCTCGCCGAGCCGGAGATGGCAGTCCCCGATCCGGTACGCGAGCAGGGCACCCTCCGGGGAGGCGGTTTGCGTCTCACGGAGCCGTCCGAGCGCCGCGCGGAAGTCGCCCTGGTCGAGGTGGAGCAACGCGGGACCGTACGACCATGCCGGATCGCCGGGGGCCAGCGCGGTGGCCATCGCGTAGACGACCAATGCCTCCGTGGCCCGGAGGTTCGCGTGGTAATCGAGGGCCAGGGCCCCGATTCGCGAGACGTCCCGGGGCGCGGCGCGCGCGGCGCGATCCGATTCCCGAAGGCACCGCAAGACGGACGGCGGGACCTCCGAGGGATCCGGGAGCGAGGGGAGGTCCGCTGCCGCGGCCCGCCGGCGCAGAGCTTCGATTCCGACGATGGCGGCGACGCAGAGAGCCGCGCCGGAGAGCAGTCCGATGAGGATCAGGCGCCGTTTCATCGAGAGAAGGGAGCCTAACAGCCCGCGAGGGCGGGACCGCGCGTTTTGCCCGTCCCGGTCATCCGGAGAGGAGGAGGAGGGCGACCGCCGCGGCATAGCCCAGTGCGGTGCCCGCGAGGAAGAGGCGGGGGCGCGCGACAAGGGCGCTCCGGCGGAGGGTCATGCGGGCGGCGGCGAGGAGCGCCGCGGCGCCGGCGACGATCGCCGGAATCGGGCCGAGCGCGAGGGAGAGCAGGGCGCCCGGCAGCAGGACCGCGCTGGCGGATCCGAGGATGACGACCGCGTGGGGGGACTCCGCGAGGAGGGGCAGCGCGAAGGCGGCCAGGGCCGACCACGGCGGGAGGCCCGTCCCGCGGGCGAGGAGGAGGGCGGTCCCCGCCGCGAGGGCGAGGAGGAGGGCGAGGAGACCGATCCGGTCCGCGAGGGACGGATCGGGGTCGCAGGCGCAGCGGATCGGCCGGGGAGCGGGGGGGAACAGCAGGCGGCGGTTGCGGGCCACGAGCCGGTAGAGGAGCGAGAGCGGGCCGCGAAGCGGCGGGAGGCGGAGGACGGCCGCCCACCAGCGGCCTTCGAACACCCCGAGCAGTCCGGCGAAGCCCCGCTGGACCTCTCCGGTCGCCTCGTCGAGCACCAGGACCTCGTTGCGCGCCTCCTCGGCGTGGGTCTCGCGGGCGTCCCGCCGGGAGACGCCGGGACGCCGCGAAAGGAAGGCGCTCAGCGTCCGGCAGAACGGACAGTCTTCGTCGTAGAGGATGACCTTGCCCATGGTGAACCGATCCGCGCGGGCGGGCCGTTGCGCGGTCCGTTCGGCGGGGCTGGCATCCTACCGCATTCCCCGGCGGAACGAGTCTGCGGCTGCGAGTGTAGCCTGATGCGAGTTTCTGCCGATAAGTGGATCGGCGAGGAGCCGCGGGATGGGACTGTCGAGGATGGTGCGATGGCCGACGACCTCACCTGTTTCACCCCGTCCAGACGCCTCTCGCGCGCGGCGGTGCGGCGTCAGGCGGAGGACCTTGCGGCACGGGCGGCGGAGCTCCTCGAGTTCCTCCCCGGGGCGATCGTCATCCTGAACCGGGGCCGGCAGATCGTCTGGGCCAGCCGCGATTTCCGGCGGCTTGCGCAGTGCGACGATGTCGTGGGGCTGCGCCCCGGGGAGGCCCTCGGCTGCCTGCTCGTCCCGGACGCCACGGGAGGATGCGGAACCGGGCTCTTCTGCCGGAGTTGCGGCATGAACGCCGCGCTGGGCCGGCAAGGGCCGACCGACGAGGAGCTTTCCATCGTGCGCCGCCGCGGGAGCGAGGACGAGCGGCTCGTGCTCCGGGCGCAGGCCGCGCCGCTCTCGGGAGAGGATGGCCTGGTCGTCTTCTCCGTGGCGGACATTCGGGACGAGGCTCGCCGCCGTGCGCTCTCGGAGGTCTTCCTCCACGACCTGCTCAACACCGCGACGGGTCTGCAGACGCTGACCTTCTGTCTCAAGGACGAGAGCGACGAGGCGGCGCGCGCGGAACTCACCGGCCTCGTGACTTCCGCCGCGGAGCAGATCGTCTCCGAGATCCTCGGCCACCGGGCGCTCATGGGTTCCCCGGACGGCGCGCCGGCGGCCGAGTGCCGGTCCGTGCGCTCCCGGGACCTCGTGGTCTCGGTCCTCGAGAGCTACCGGCGTCATCCCCTCTCGGCCGGCAAGCACCTCGTGCTCGATCCGGTCGCCGAGCAGGTGGAGTTGCTCACGGACCCGGTTCTCCTCGGGCGGGTCCTCGCCAATCTCGTGCGGAACGCGCTCGAGGCGTGCCGCGACGGCCAGGCCGTGATCTGCGGGTGCCGCCGGGACGAGGGGCGCGTGCGCTTCACGGTGCACAACCCGGGGGTGATCTCGGAGGGGGCCCGGAAGAGGATCTTCCACGGGCCGTTCTCCACCAAGGGGGCGGACCGGGGTTTCGGCACCTGGGGCGTGAAGCTCATCGCCGAGGGGTTGCTCCGGGGGAAGGTCACCTTCGTCTCCTCGGAGAAGGTCGGGACGACGTTCACCGTCGCCTGTCCGCTCGCGCCGCCTCCCGAAGCGTGACAGGCCGGGAAGAATGACCCTGGGTCAGTTTTCCCGGATTCTCAGGCTCGGGGCAGGCCCGCGGCGGCGAGGAGCTTCCGGTAGAGCGCCAGCGGCTCGGCGAGGCTCCGCACGGCCCTCGCCCAGAAGGCCGGGTCCCGCGTATCCGCGCCGATGGCGCGCCGGACGGACCTCTCCACCGTGTCGCTGCCGGTGAGCCGGAGGAACTCCTCGTACTTCGGGAGGAAGGACGGCCCCTCCTCCGAGAGCCGGAGCCAGAGCGAGCGGGCCAGCAGGAAGCCCACCGTGTACGGGTAGTTGTAGAAGGTGATCCCGGTCATGTAGAAGTGAAGCTTGCTTGCCCAGAAGTACGGGTCCTCTCCGCCGGGGAGCAGCGAGTCCCCGAGTACCTCCCGCTGCGTGGAGACCATCAGCTCCTTCAACCGGCTGACGGAGACTTCGCCCTTCTCGCGTTCCTCGTGGAAGCGCTTCTCGAACTCGAAGCGCACCATGATGTCGAGGAGCAGGATCGCCGCGCCGTTGAGCTCGGCGTCGAGCATCGGCAGCTTCGCCTCCTCGGTGATGGCGGGGTCGCCATAGACGCCGTCGGCGTAGATGTGCTCCCCGAAAGTGGAGGCCGTCTCGGCGAGCGTCGCGGGGTAGCCGCGGTTGAAGGGGCGGAGGTCCTTCATCACGTGGGTGTGCCAGGCGTGGCCGACCTCGTGGGCGAGGGTGCGGACGTCGCCGAGCGTCCCGTTGAAGGTCATGTAGACCCGCTGCTCCCTCGTGAGTGGCGAGCCGGTACAGAAGGCCCCGGGCTGTTTGCCGGGCCGGACTTCGGACTCGATCCAGCACCGCTCCAGCATCGAGCGGTAGTAGGCGGCGAGGCCCGGGTAGACGGAGCGGAAGGACTTCTCCACCATGGCCGCCCCCTCCTGCCACTTCACGCGGGCGGAGTCCGGCAGCGGCAGGGGAGCCTCCCGTTCGAACATGTGGATGCCCTTGCGGCCGAGGGCGTGGCCCTTCGCCCGGAAGATGTCCCGCGCCACCTCGATGTTGTCGCGGATGGCGGAGTACATGGCGTCGAGCGTTTCGCGCTCCATGGCCGCCTGGAACAGGGACGGCGCGAGGAAGTGGCCCCAGCCGCGGCGGCGGTTCAGAGTGAGGCGCGTGCCGGCGATGGCGTTGAGGCAGGCCGCGGCCATGTCCTCCATCGCCGCCATGGCCCGGTTGCCGCCCTCGAAGGCGGCCCGGCCGACCTTCCGATCCACGTCACTCGTGAGCGAGCGCCACTGGGAGAAGGGGGTCTTCCTCTTCGTCCCGTCGGGGTGGGTCCATTCGAACTCGAGCTTCCCGGTGACCGTGCTGTAGAGCCGGCCCCAGGAGTGGAATCCGTCCACGGCGAGATCCGTGGCCAGTTTCTCCTGCTCCGCGGGCATCGTGTACTTCGCCGTCTCCCGCATCCGCCTGAGGGTGAAGGCGGCGGTGGCGAGCTTCGGGCGGGCGACGAAGGCGTCGAAATCGGCGTCGGAGGTCTCCTTCACCGCGGCGAGGACGTCGGCCTGGAACTTCCCATACTCCGCGAAGAACTTCGTCAGGGCGGCCTGCTCCTGGGCGTAGTCCTCGTTGGCCGCTTCGCCGGCGCGCAGGCATCCGACGTAGGAGCCGATGTGGCTGGCGCGGGTCATGAACTCTTCGGCGTCGAGGAGCACGTGCTCCCAGCCCGCGGCGTTCCCGGCCCCGAGGGGCCCCAGGTCGGCGGCGCGCCGTGAGAGGTCCTCCACATCGGCCTTCATCCGCTCCTTGAACGCCGCCATCTCCGGCCCTCCGAAGGCCGGGAAGAAGCTCGCGAGATCCCAAACAACGCCATCAGCCATCGAAGTCTCCTTGTGCGGTGAGGGGGGCATTCTACCGACCCCGCGCACGGTCCCCAATGCATGGTGGCGGCGCTCCGTCCCGGGACGGGAAGCCGGACCCGCACCGATCCGTTCTCACGGCGGAGCGCGGCGCCCTCCCACTCCCGCCGCGTCGAAGCCATTCAGGCATCCGAAGGGCGTCCAGGTGGGCATCCGGATTGCGGCGCCAGGTGAAGATCCGTCGTATCCCGTTCTCCAATGGTGCTTTGGGGCGAATCAGCACGAGCGAGCAGGGACTCCATCTTCCCTTGGCGCGGGCTCCTGATGGTCATGCTCCCGGCGGGGTGGGAGGGGGGCCCTGCCCACGGGCGCGGTGATGGCGGAGAAAGGCGGCGATCTGGAGGTGGGCCTCCTCGAAGCCGGCAAAGCGCCGCTCGGCGCGGCGGAATTCCGGGCCGTGGATGACCCTCCGGCCGTTTCTCGTGTCCACTCCGAACACCGCATGGAGGAGTTCGTGGTGCATGAGGCAGTCGATCACGAGTTCCGACACCGCGGGGTCGTCGAGGAGGGAGGAGAAGAGCACGCGGTGGCCAGCGGGCTCGTAGTGAGCGAGTTTGCGGGAGGAGGGCGTCCGGCCGAAGCCGAGGGCCGGCGGGGACATCCGCCCTCCGAAGTAGCCCGCGTTCACGCGCCCGAAGCTGGCGGCCAGATCGTGGTGGCGCCCACGGGAGCGGTCCAGTGTGCCGACCACCTCGTCCATCTCCCGGATCACCCGCGCGAAGTCGGGGGAAAGCGTGAAGGTCTGCACCGCCTCGGCGGCACCCGAACCGCGCCCGTCGCCCCGGACCAGCGCGGCGAGACCGCGGAGGATCTCCGGCGGAGCGTGAAGGAACCCCTCGGAGGCGACGAACTCGACATGGCCGGGCCGCGGGGTCCGCCGCCAGAGGGACCGGACGCCGCGCAGGTGGACTTCGGCGGGGAACGCGCCGAGTCCCGCCGCGATCCCCTCGAGGGCCGCGAGGTGGCGCTCGAGGATGCCGTCCCCGACCAGGAACCGCATCCACGCGTAGAGCAGACGAGTGCGGGGTGGCAGGGCCGAGGGCTCTCCACCGGACTTGCGGCAGAGATCCTCGATCTGCCGGAGGTGCCCGCGAATCTCCTCCTCGAGGAGAGCCCGGTCGGACACCGACTCCAGAAGGCGCCGCCGCTCGCGCCACATTCTCCGGCCGAGCCACTCCGCAATGCTCACGACCCCCGTGAGTCGCGGAGTCGGGGAGGGCGCCGGGTCGTCGGCGCGGGGGACCGGGAGACGGTCGAGATCGATGGAGGCCAGCGACCGGTAGGCGTTCCGCGACGGGACGGGAAGGTGGGCGGGCGTCACGCCGTGGCGGGCGCAGATCCCCTCCACGGAGCGGAGGAACCCTCGGATGTGCCCGGCGAGTTCGTCGCGTTCCTTCCCTTCGACGCCCCGGGCCAGCGCGGCGCGAACCTGGTCGTGGAAGCGGACGAGTCCGGTGATGTGGAGGGCCATGGTGGCGGAGGATACCGGACGCCGGCCCCGCCCCCGGACGAACCGCAGGGCGGACGGGCGGGTCTGGCACCGAACGCGTCAGATCGGTGGTTCGGGGCCTGGCCCCGAAGTGCGCACGGAGACGGCCGGGCGCCAGAGGTCCGGGTCGGCGCGCACCAGCGGGAACGGCTCCCGCGAGGCGAGGGCGCCCTCGGCGCACTGGGCCCGCCGGCGGTATTCACCGGCCTTCGCCA
>JALOQY010000203.1 GCA_025459285.1 Planctomycetota bacterium
CACGCCCGCCAGCGTGGGCACCGTCTGGAAGAACGGGTCCGCGTAGTGCCACGGCATCAGGTCCGCCGGCGCGACGCCGAAGCGTTCCGCGAGTTCGCGGTCCATCTCTCCCTTCGCCGCCGCGAAAGGCGCCGCGGTCCGGGCCATCAGGCCATCGAGCAGGCCGAGCAGGTGCTCCTCGTCGATCTCGGACACCGCGAGGGTCAGCGCGTAGTGGTCCCGGTAGCCGAGCTTCCGCGCCGCGTCGTTCCGGAGCGCCACCAGCTCGAGGATCGCCGGCTCCGCCTTCGTCCCGACCTCATGGCTCGCGAGGAAGGCCTCTCGCCGGAGGTCGGAGTCGGTGGAAGTCCGGAGGATCCGCCGGATGTCGTTGGCCGAGGCCGGCGCGTCCCGGATCACCGGCCGGTGCGACGCGAACAGCACCTCCAGTCCCGCCGAGAGCTCCGCCTCGCGCCGGATCGTCGCCTCGTCCCGCTGGGCCGCCTCGAAGGCGAGTCGGAGAGTCCGGATCTGACGCGCCGTCGCCGAGTCCCCTCCCGAGCCCGCACCATCCTGGTCCCGGAGGAACGCGAATCCCTCGGGGTCGGCGTGGAGCCTCGCGATCCGCTCGCGGGCCTTCGCGGCCCGCTCCGCGGCCCCGGCGCTCCCGGTGGTGTTCAGCTCCCACCACGCCCCGCTCTCCGCGAGGACCAGCGGACGGACCCGCTCCGTGTGGGCCTTCAGGAACTCGACGGGGTTCATGCTCTTGCCTCCATCCCCGCAGGATATCATGCTGGTCGGATGCCGGCGAACCTGACGCCCCAGTACTTCGACGCCGAGGAGCGCTACCGCAAGGCGCGCGACGACGAGGAGCGCCTCGAGGCCCTCCGCGAGATGCTCAAGACGATCCCCAAGCACAAGGGGACCGAGAAGCTCCAGGCCGATCTCAAGAAGAAGATCGCCGAACTCCGGGCCGGCGGGGGGAAGAAGGGCGGCGCGCGCCGGGCTTCAGGGCCGCAGGTCGAGCGGTCCGGCGCCGCGCAAGTCGTCCTGGTCGGCCCCCCGAATTCCGGCAAGTCCCGTCTCCTCGTCGAGCTGTCCGCGGCCCGGCCGGAGGTCGCCCCCTGGCCCTTCACCACGCGGACGCCCACTCCCGGCATCGTCGACGCGGACAAGATCCCGCTCCAGTTCGTCGATCTTCCGCCGGTGACCGGCGAGTGGCTCGAACCGTGGATCCACGAGATCGTCCGCGGCGCGGATCTGCTCCTCGTCCTCCTCGACCTCGGTTCAGACGAACTCCTCGAGCACTTCGAGAAGGTGATGGCGGTCCTCGCCGGCTTCCATGTGAGCGTCGATCCGCCGCCTCCGCCGGAGGAGCGCGACCCCGGCACCCGGTACCTGAAGGGCGTGTTCGCCGGTGGCCGCGCCGACGTGGAAGGCGCCGGCGAGCGCCTCGCGATCCTCCGCGAAGTCATCGGCGGACGCGAGGTCAGCCCGATCTCGCTCGAGACACGGGCGGGGGTACCGGAGCTGCTCCGCGCGATCGTGCGGACGCTCGATCTCATCCGCGTCTATGGAAAGGAGCCCGGCAAGCCACCCGATCTCCGGGAGCCCTTCGTCCTCCCGCGCGGCTCCACCGTGGCCGACGTGGCCCGCGCGATCCACAAGGAACTCGCGGAGAAGCTGCGCTTCGCGCGGGCGTGGGGCGAGCGCCACCACGACGGCCAGTCCGTCGGCCGCGACCTGGTCGTGGAAGACGGCGACATCCTCGAATTCCACGACTGACCGCCTCTGGCAGCCCGGCGCCCGGGGCTTCCGCGCACCTGAGGGCTACCGGCGACGCGCCGCCGGCCGCCACCTTCCGCGGTGACCCGGACCCGCGATCGAGCGTCGACAGGGGCGAAAAGGTGAAAAGGTACGTACGTCCCCTATGGGTGGGCGAGGCGGGAGACCGTCGTGCGGGTCACGGCGCCGTCGAGGAGAAGGCAGACCTCGGCTCCGTCTCCGGCGAGGGCCGCGAGCGCCGTGTCGAGTCCCGCCGCACCATGGCGCCGGGCGGCCCAGGCGGCCATCCCCCGGACGACCGGCGAGGGGGAGGCGAGGAAGCGGCCGAGCACGGACGAGAGTTCCGGGAAGGCCGCCGGCGTCCCCGGACCGAGCCGGCCCACCGCCCACAGCGCCCCGGCGTCGAGCGCCTCCTGTCCGAGGAACGCCTCCTCGTGGCTGAGCCAGCCCTCGAAGAGCCCCCCGAAGCGGTCCAGCAGCGCCGGCACGCGCGCCAGCACCTCCCCCATGGCCTCCGGTGCCCCCCAGCCCGTCGCGCCGGACTCCTCCGAGAGGCTCCACGCCAGTCGACGCAGGAGTTCCAGCACCCGTTCGGGACGCGCCGCCTGTTCCGTCGCCGCCCACTCCCCGAGGTCCCGCACCCCCGCCCAGCGGACCTCCGGATCCGGATCGTAAAGGCTCTTCAGGAGTCGTCGCGGCGCGCCCATGGTCCCTCCGCAGGCAGCGTAACGCGGCCCCGGCCACGACCTTCGTTTTCGCTGGCCGTCCACCCGCCGGACCGGTACGCTCTGAACGAACGCCCGCACTAAGTTCTCATTTTCCACCGCGCGCCGGGGCCGCGCACCTTCGTCCCCGGAGAAGGAAGGGAGCATGCTCCGCAAACTCGCCATCATCGGTACTGGGAACATCGGCGCCGTCCTCATCGAGGAGGCCGCCCGCCGCCACCTCGCCAAGGTCATCGCCGCCGTCGACGTCAAGGAGCCCGACGTGGCCAAGGGCAAGGCGCTCGATTGCGCCGAAGGCCTGCCCATCGTGAAGTCCGATGTCGAGATCATCGGCAGCCGGGACTTCTCGGTGATCGCCGGCGCCGACATCGTCGTCAATACCGCCGGCGTCCCGCGCTCCAAGCGACCCGACGGCACGATCCCCTCCCGCGAGGAGCTCCTCGCCACGAACCTGAAGATCACCGACGGGGTCGCCGCCGCCGTGAAGCAGAACTGCCCCGAGGCGATCGTGATCAACGTGGCGAACCCGCTCGACGCGATCGTCTATCGCCTCTACCAGAAGCTCGGCGCGCCGAAGAACCGCATCCTCGGGATGGCTGGCCAGCTCGACTCGGCCCGGTACCGCTACTTCGTGGCCCAGGCCGCGAAGGTAAGCGTGGACAACGTCGAGGCCATGGTGCTCGGCGGCCATGGCGACGACATGGTCCCGATCCGCAGCGCCTGCCGCATCGCCGGCCTGCCGGTGACGCAGTTCATCAACGAGGACACTCTGGCCGCCATCGAGAAGCGCACCCGGGGCGCGGGCGCCGAGGTCGTCGGCCTCCTCGGCTCCGGCTCGGCCTTCGTCTCCCCGGCCTGGGCGGCCCTCGACATGGTCGAGGCGATCGCCTACGACCGCCGGAAGATCATCGCGAGCTGCGTCCTCCTGGAAGGCGAGTTCGGCGTGAACGGGCTCTTCGTCGGCGTCCCGGCCATCCTCGGGAAGAACGGCGTGGAGAAGGTCATCGAGTTCCCGCTGAACGACGCCGAGAAGGCCGCCTTCGCGAAGTCCATGGCCGCCGTCCAGAAGACGGTCAACGAAGTCAAGGCGATGAGCGCCTAACCGGATCCGAACACGGTTCCGTGCATTCCGGAGGGCGGCCCCGGCCGCCCTCCGATCGTTCTTGCGGCCGGCGCGGCCGACCGGTGAACTATGGTGAAGAGGATACGCCCCGCACGGCCTGGTCACGGAAGAGCATTCGCCTGATCCGGCCTTCTCTTTTCATTTCTTCGTCACTTCGGCGGGAATTCCAAGGAGAGTTCGTCCCATGAGTGCAGGTGCCTTCAACCCCTTCCAGATGGCGCAGTCCCAGTTCGATCGGATCGCGGACGTCCTGAAGCTCGACGCGGGAACGCGCGAGCTTCTCCGGTGGCCGCTCCGCGAGTACCACTTCCTCATCCCCGTCCGCATGGACGACGGGAGCCACAAGGTGTTCCGCGGCTTCCGCTGCCAGCACAACGACGCGCGCGGTCCCTGCAAGGGCGGCATCCGCTTCCACCCGCACGAGACGATCGACACCGTCCGGGCGCTCGCCATGTGGATGACCTGGAAGTGCTCCACGGTGGATATCCCCCTGGGCGGCGGCAAGGGCGGCGTGATCTGCGACCCCCACCACCTCTCCGCCTTCGAGCAGCAGGGCATCTGCCGAGGCTGGGTCCGCCAGATCGCCCGCAACGTCGGCCCGGTCCAGGACGTGCCCGCGCCCGACGTCATGACGAACCCGCAGCACATGCTGTGGATGCTCGACGAGTGGGAAGCGATCCACGGCGAGAAGGGCCCCGGCTTCATCACCGGCAAGCCGGTCGGGATGGGCGGGTCGCTCGGCCGGACGGAGGCCACCGGCTACGGCGTCGGCTACGTGGTCCGCGAGGCCCTGAAGATCCTCGGCATCGCCCCCGACAAGGCGCTCGCCGCGATCCAGGGCTTCGGCAACGTCTCGCAGTACGCGGTGAAGATCCTCAACTCCTTCGGCACGAAGGTCGTCTGCGTCTCCTGCTGGAACCAGAAGGACCAGACCTCCTACACCTTCGCGAAGAAGGACGGGATCGACGTCGACGCGCTGCTCTCGATCACCGACCACTTCGGCTCCATCGACACCGAGAAGGCGAAGGCGATGGGCGTCCAGGTCCTGCCCGGCGACAAGTGGATCGACCAGGAGGTCGACATCCTCATCCCCGCGGCGCTCGAGAACCAGGTCACCGGCGAGAACGTCCAGCGCATCAGCAAGCGGGTGAAGCTGATCGCCGAGGGCGCCAACGGCCCCACCACCCCGGAAGCGGACAGCGTGCTCCACGAGCGCGGCGTCTTCTGCATCCCCGACGTGCTGGCCAACGCCGGCGGCGTGACCTGCAGCTACTTCGAGCAGGTCCAGTGCAACACGAACTACTTCTGGCCGAAGGACGAGGTCCTCTCGAAGCTCGACGCCAAGATGACGTCGGCCTTCAAGGCCGTCCACGATCTCTCGAAGAAGAAGAACCTCTACATGCGCGACGCGTGCTACCAGATCTCGGTGGACCGCGTGGCCCGCGCCTGCCGCGACCGCGGCTGGGTGTAGACCACCCCTCAGCTCCACCACGGCCCCGGGCGCGGAACACCTGCGCCCGGGGCCGTTCTCTTTTCCCCGCCCTACCGGGCTGCTAGAAGGGTTCCATGTCCACGGTCGATGAACGTCCCGAAGTCCCCTTCGGCAACCTGATCGCCGCGCTGCGCGAGCGCGCGAAGGAACTGGCCTGCCTCTACCGCATCGAGGAGATCCTCGTGAACCCCGACGCGGAGCCCGCCGCGGTGGGACGGGCGATCCTCGCGACCATCCCCGCCGGGATGCAGCACCCCGACCTGACGCAGGTGGAGCTCACCCTGGCCGGCGAGACCTTCCGCACTCCGGGCCTGAAGAAGGCCCCCGACCGCGTCTCCGCCGACATCCGCATCCAGAACATGCTCCTCGGAGAGCTCGCCGTCTCTTACGCCCAGCCCATGCCGGAGGCCGACGAAGGCCCCTTCCTCGCCGACGAGGTCCGCCTCGTGCGCACGATCGCCGACCGCCTGGCCCTCTTCGCCCATCACCGCCGCATGCGCGAGCACTTCGTGGAACTGGAGCGTGCGCAGAGGAAGCTCGAGGGGAAGAAGTCCGGCACCCTGAGGATCGTCCTCGACCTTCTCGCGAAGACCGACCGCGGGCTCCACCACCGCATCTCCCACAAGATGCTGAACCACCTCTGCCGGATCGGGATCCCCGAGGCCGAGCAGCTTCTCGTCCGCGCCGACATACCCCGATACGGCGAGGACGAGGCCCTGGAGCGCGAGACGAACCGCCCCCGCCGGAGCCAGAAGGGGCGAGCCGCCGTGGACCTCGCCGGCGAGACCTTCCGCATCGCCTCCGAACACCTGACCGAGGAGGACATCCTCGGCCGCGTCGAACGCTGGATGCAGGAGGACAAGCTCGCCTTTCTCATCCGCGCCGCGGAGCGGCTGCTGCCGCTCCCTGACCTCGCCGACGCGATCCGGCGCTACCACGAGATGTCCACGCCGGACACGGACCTCCCTTCCTCGGTGCGGGCGGGCGTCCGCGTCTCCCTCATCCGGCGGTTCCTCTCCGACGACCTCGCCTGGATCCGCATGGCGAAGGACCACGTGGAGATATCGGACTTCCACACTCTTCTTTCCCGCATGATCTACTCCGCGGGCAGCCACGGGCGGATCGGCGGGAAGAGCGCCGGCCTCTTCCTCGCCTCGCTCCTCCTCGCCCGGGCGGCGAAGGAGTACCCGGAGCTCGCCGATGTCCGGGTGCCGGCGACGTGGCACGTCACGTCCGACATGCACACGGAGTTCCTCTATCACAACAACCTCGAGGAGATCGCCGAGCAGAAGTACAAGGACCTGGCGCAGATCCGCTCCGAGTACCCGCACATCGTGCACCTCTGCCGGAACTCCCACTTCCCCCCGGAGCTCGCGAAGGGGCTCTCGATCGCGCTGGAGAGTTTCGGCGACCGGCCGATCATCGTCCGCAGCTCTAGCCTGCTCGAGGACCGCGCCGGGACCGCCTTCTCCGGCAAGTACAAGAGCCTCTTCCTCGCCAACCAGGGCTCGAAGGAGGAGCGCCTCGTCGCGCTCTTCGACGCCGTCGCGGAGATCTACGCCTCGCTCTTCGGCCCGGACCCCATGGAGTACCGGACGCAGCACGGGCTCATCGACTTCGTCGAGGAGATGGGCATCCTCCTGCAGGAGGTCGTGGGCACCCGCGTGGGGCCCTACTTCCTGCCGGCGTTCGCGGGGGTCGCCTTCAGCCGCAACGAGTTCCGCTGGTCCCCGCGGATCCGGCGGGAGGACGGCCTGATCCGGCTCGTCCCCGGTCTCGGGACGCGCGCCGTCGATCGTGTCGGCGAGGACTACCCGGTCATGTTCGCCCCCGGCCAGCCGGGCCTGCGCGTCAGCGTCTCCGTGGAGGAGATGCTCCGCTACTCGCCGCGCTTCGTGGACGTGATCCACCTCGAGACGAACACCTTCGACACGGTGCCGTTCGCCGAGGTACTCGCCGGGCGCGTGGACGACTACCCGCTCCTTCCGCTCGTCGCCTCCGAGGTCCGGCACGGGCAAGTCCGCCCGCTGAACCTCATCGACACGCCGGCCCCCGGCGCGCTCCTCCCCAACTTCGAGGGACT
The DNA here is from genome assembly GCA_025459285.1 of Planctomycetota bacterium. Taxonomy (GTDB): domain Bacteria; phylum Planctomycetota; class JAJSAM01; order JAJSAM01; family JAJSAM01; genus Prado167. Next base: position 7,188 of record JALOQY010000203.1, read on the forward strand.
CATGGCGGAGCGGTCCTTCGCGAAGACCATGCGCACCATGCTCACCGTCCTCGAGAAGGCCTTCGGCTCCCCGGTGGACATCGAGTTCGCCCACGACGGCCGGCACCTCCACCTCCTGCAGTGCCGCACCCAGAGTTCCGCCGAGGACTACGGCCCTTCGCCGATCCCCCGCGATCTGCCTCCCGAACGGGTCATCTTCACGGCCCGCCGCTTCGTGAGCAACGGTCGCGTCCCCGATCTCACCCACATCGTCTACGTCGACCCCGATCGCTACGCCGAACTCCCCACCGCCGACCGGTTGAAGGCCGTCGGCAGGGCCGTGGGTCAGCTCAACAAGCTGCTGCCGCCGCGCGGGTTCATCCTCCTCGGACCGGGGCGCTGGGGCAGTCGCGGCGACATCAAACTCGGCGTGCCGGTCAACTACTCCGACATCAGCCACGCGGCCATGCTCGTGGAGATCGCGCGGCGCCGGGGCCAGTTCACCCCCGACCTGTCATTCGGCACGCACTTCTTCCAGGACCTCGTGGAGGCGAAGATCCGCTATCTCCCGCTCTACCCGGACGACCCGGACGTCCGGTTCAACGAAGAGTTCCTGCGCGGCGCCCCGAGCGTCCTCATGGATCTGCTGCCCGCCTCGGAACCACTCTCGGCCACGCTGCGAGTCATCGACGTCCGCGCCGCCGCCAACGGCCGCATCCTCCGCGTGCTCCTGAACGCCGACCTGGACGAGGCCATCGCTTTCCTCGCCGACCCCGAAATCCGGGAAGATTGACCCAGGGTCATTCTTCCCGGATTTTCCCGGCCCGCGCTACAGCAGCCGACGCGTGGCCCCCAGGGGCTTGGCGGGATCGAAGGTGACGACGGACAGCTCCGGTCCGTCGTGCGCCGCGCTGTAGAGGACCGTGGGGCCGATCCGGTCGAGCCAGAAGCCGCTCAGACGGGGGGACTCGTGAAGATGGCCGTGGAGGCCGAGCGCCGGGCGCCGGCTCTCCACGAGCCGCCTCAGGGCCACGCTCCCCACGAACGCACCGGCCGTCCCGCGGATCCGGTCGAGCCGGGTACCGTAGGGCGGCGTATGGAACAGCAGGATCGCCCGCGACAGATCGTCCGTCCGGGTGAGTTCGGCCAGGTCACGCGCGATCGTGGTCTCCCGTTCGACGGGCGGCGTGCAGCCCG
>JALOQY010000204.1 GCA_025459285.1 Planctomycetota bacterium
GGAGAAGGAGCGCCTCCTCGCCGAACTGAAGGCGGCGATGGCCGAGGCGGCGCGCGCCGAGCCGCCGGTCGCGGCGCCTCCGGCCGGGACTCCGGTAACCGCCCCAGCGCCCGGGGAGCCCGCTCCCGCCGGGTCGCCCCCGGCCGAGGTCCCCGCGGAGGTGGCCGCCGCCGCGGCGCCCCCCGCGCCGGACCCCAAGCCGAACGCGAAGAAGCCTCCGGCGCCCGCCGTCCCGGAGGGACCGCCTCCCTACTCGATCACTCCCGCCTCGAAGCTCTCGGTCCGCGGGCCGTTCACCGAGGAGAACGCCGAGATCCCCCGCCTCGTGCTCGCGGTGGTCCGCCACGAGGGCCCCGTCCACGAGGAGGTCGTGGCGCGGCGGGTGGCGACGGCATTCGAGACCCGGATGTCCGAGAAACTCCGCTCCGCGGTGGCCCGGGCCGTCACCCAGGTGGTGGCCGAGGACCTCGCGGCGGTGCGAGGCGGCTTCCTCTGGCCGGCCGGGAAGACGGAGTGCCCGCTCCGCGGCCCGCCGAAGGACGGGGACATCCGGGCCATCGAGCACGTCCCGGAGGAGGAGATCGCCGGCGGGCTGCGAACGATTCTCGCGACGGACCTGCGCCTTCCGCGCGAGGCCCTGGTGAAGGAGGTGGCGCGCCTCCTCGGCCTGAAGCGCCCCTCCGAGGCCGCGCTCGTCCGGATCGACTCCGTCCTCGACGCGCTCGTGGCTCTCGGCGAGTTCGCCGACACGGAGGGCACCATCACGATGGCGGGCTAGCAGCCTGTCGGGGAAGAGGGTCGCACCGCAGAGATCGTCCCTGGCCCCGACAGGCTGCCAGCCCGGTTCAAAATGGGGAGGAGGCGATGGACTGCCCGGTCTGTTCCGCCGCGATGGTCGAAGGCGAGGTGTCCGTCCGGCGCCGGGATCTCTGCGCTCTGTTCGGGAGATGGGCGGTGGACGTCCTGCGCTTCACGCCCGCGGAACCGGGGGGCGGTAAAGGCGATCGGACGATCCTCGAGCCCCGGACCCGCCGGCCCGCCTGGTTCTGCCCTTCCTGCGGCGCCAGCGTGCTCGCGGGGCCGCGCCGGCGGCCCTGACCGCGAGACTCCCCCCGCCGCGTACCCGACGTGGTTCTCCATCAGACTTGACCGGTCTGATTTCTCGGACTATTCTATACCTTACATGGAAGCCATCAGCGTGACCGAGATCAAGGCCCGGTTCTCGCAGGTCCTCGCGCGCGTGGCGCGGGGCGAGACCGTGCTCGTCGTGCGCCGGGGCCGGGTCGTGGCCCGCATCGCGCCGGCGGGGGGAGTGATCCCGGGCACCGAGGCCTCGCATCTCGAGGCCCTGGAGCGCGAGGGCCTGCTCCGGCGGGCCGCCCGGCCTCCCGATCCGGAGGTCCTCGAAAGCCCGAGGCCCTCGCTCCCCAGGGGCAAGGGCCTTCTCGGAGCGCTCCTCGCCGAGAGGGAGGACGGACGGTGAGGTTCTGGGACGCCTCGGCCATCGTCCCGCTCCTCGTGGACGAGGAGATCACGAAGACGGCGGAGAAGCTCTATCGCGAGGATCCCCACCTCTGCGTCTCGTGGACCACCCTTCTCGAGTGCACGTCAGCGGTGGTCCGGCGCGAACGCGAGGATCTCCTGGACCCGGCAAGCGTGGAACTCGCGCTCGGCCGTCTGCGGGCGCTCGCGGAGCGCTGGGAGGAGGTCCTGCCGACGGACGATCTCCGCACCGACGCCCTCCGGCTCCTCCGGGTCCACCCCCTGCGGGTGGCGGACAGCTTCCAGCTCGCCTCCGCCTTCGCGCTCGGCCGCGGCCGGCCGGGCCGGTTCCCCTTCGTCTGCGCCGATCGCCGCCTGTCCGACGCCGCGGCGCGCGAGGGGTTCCTGGTCATCCCCGTCGTCCCGCGCACCCGCTGATCCCCGGCGCGGAGGGGAGACGGCGCCCGCCGGGGGGGGGCAGCTCATCTTGATGCCGCCGCGGACGGGGAGGTACGTGCCCGTCGCGAGGCGGGAGCCCTCGTCACAGATGACCCCGTTGCCGCGCCTCGCCATCGCGGGGTACGCGGTCGGACTCTGGCATCGCGACGGGCGCGGGCTGGAACTGCCCGGGGCGCGAGTCTCACGGGACCGGCGGACCCTGCTTCCCGATGCATCTCTCTCCCCCGGCGCCGCGATCCTCGGCCCCGTGACCGCCCCGGACGGCCGCCCCGTCGCCGGGGCTCGCGTCCTCGTCCCTCGCGGCTTCCCCGTCCACGATGGATCGGAGGCCGACAAGCTCTACGGCGCCCTCGGGGTCCCCCCCTCCGACTCCGACGGCCGCTTCCGCATCGCCGGACTCGCCGACGGGACAGGCGGCCGGATCGAACAGGAGGTGCGGGTCGAGGAGGGGAAGGTGACGGAGGTGACCCTGAGACTCGGCGAGGACAAGGACTCGGCCCGCCTCCTCGGGCGCCTCCTGTCGGAGGGAACGCCGGTGGCCGCGACGGGCTTCGTGTTCCGGCGGGCCGACCGCGATCCCCGCAACCCCGCGGACTACCGCGAAGGCCGGACGGACGGAGAGGGTCGCTTCGACCTGGCCGGTCTCCGCCCCGGCGACTTCATCCTCCATGTCCGGGGCATCTCGCTCCCGCTCTCCGTCTCCGGTACGGGGACCGTCCGGCGCGACATCGAGCTGCCCGCCGGCCGGTTGCGGGGACGGGTGGTCCGCGAGGAGGACGGAACCCCGGTGGCCGGCGCGCGGGTCCGGCTGATCGGCGGGGACCACCTTGCCTCCGGAGACACGACCACGGCCTCCGACGGCTCGTTCTCCCTCGACGGCGCGCGGACCGGCCCGGCCGACGTCGTGGTGACCGCCGCCGGTCTCGCCCCGTTCGCCTCGGGCCGGATCGACGTATCGGAGGCCGGCACGGACGTCGTGGCGAGGCTCGCGCGCGGCGTCACCGTGACCTTCATCGTGCACGGCCCGGACGGACTGGCGGCCCCCGGCAGCATGGTCTACCTGGCCGACTTCCCGGGCCTCGATGGACTTCGGGTCGATGTCGGCGGCCGGGTGAACGCTCGGCTCGCCCCCGGGCCGCACCGGGTGATCGTCCACGCAACCGACCTCCCGCACCGCGCGTTCAACGTGTAGGTTCCCGGCGACACGGAGATCCCCCTCGTCCTCGCGGCGGGCGGGACGCTCCGCCTCACGGTCACCGACCGGGGCCGGCCGGCTCCGGAGGTTTCCCTGCGCGTGGAGGCGGAGGGGCTCTGGCTGGCATCGGGACGCACCGGACCGGGCGGCACGGCGCTCGTCCCGGCGCTCCCGGCCGGTCCCGTGCGCGTCACGGTCCGTGCGCCGGACGGCCGGCGGGCCGAGGTCGCGGTACGGATCGAGGAGGGAACCGAGGTTCCGGTTACGCTCTCCCTCCGCGATGAGTGAACAGGACTATCTGAATCCTGTTTTTTCGCCGCTGCGATCGGCGTTCTCCACCGGGCCCGGATATGGTCAAATCGAGCGGACGGAGGGGGAGCCTGGCGTGCGTACCGGAGAGGATGCCCGATGAGTCACCGGTGTCGGACCAAATGTCTCCTTTCGGCCCTCCTGCCCCTCCTCCTCATCGGGGCGGGCGGCGAGGCGAGTACGGACGGCGTCCCGGGCTCGCGGCGAGAGGCCATACCTCTCCTCGCGGGACCGCTTCTCATCGTCGAGAACGGCGGCCAGACCGACCGGCGTGCCCCCTTCTACGCGCGCGGGACCGACATGGACGTCTTCTTCACCACCGAGGGGCTGATCTTCGCGATCGGGCGCTCGGCCGAGCGCTTCGCGGTGCGGGCCGACTTCCTCGACGCGGATCCCGTCGCGCCACGCGGCGGTACCCCTGCTCCCACCATCGTCAGCTTCTTCACCGGTCCGAAGTCCGAATGGAAGACGGGGCTTCGCACCTTCCGGGACGTCGCCTGGCGGGAACTCTGGCCGGGAATCGACCTCGTCGTCAGCGCCGAAGGGGACGCCCTGAAATCGCTGTGGGTCGTGGCTCCGGGCGCGGACCCGGCGCGGATCGCGATGCTCTGGCGCGGGCCGGAATCCGTGCGCGTGACCGGAGAGGGCGACCTCCTGGTGTCGACGCCCCGCGGGGCGTTCCGGGATGGGCGGCCGGAAGCCTTCCAGGTCGGCGCAGACGGTCGCCGGGAACCGGTGACCGTCGCCCACGAGGTCTCCCGCTCCGGGGACGCCTCCACCTTCCGGGCCGGCTTCTCGACGGGCCCGCACGACCCCGCGCGGCCGCTCTTCATCGACCCGGTGATCCTGACGTACTCCGGCTTCATCGGCACGGGCGGCCAGACCGTCTCCTGCGGAGTAGCCGTGGACTGGGAGGGGGCGGCCTACGTCTGCGGCGGCACGGCGGACTCCGCGCCGGTCTTCCCCGCGGCCGTGGGCCCCTACACGTTCTACAAGTTCAACACGGACGCCTTCGTCGCGAAGGTCTCCGACGACGGCACGCGCATCTCCTGGGCCGGCTACATCGGCGGATTCAACTCGGACGTCGCCCTCGGCATCGCCGTGGATGCCTCCCGCTGCGCGTATGTGGTCGGCTCCACGTATTCGGGGGCCGACACCTTCCCGGTGGTGACCGGCCCCGACCTCACGCCCAACGGCGGCGAGGACGCTTTCATCGCCAAGATCGAGAGCGACGGCACCGGCCTCGAGTACGCGGGGTTCATCGGCGGCGAGAACTCCGACAAGGCCTATGCCGTCGCCGTGGACAGCGCCGGACGCGCGACGCTCGCCGGCACGACGATGTCCCTGCCCGGGACATTCCCGCTGACCACGGGCCCGGACGCCACGTACGGCGGGGGGACGGACGGCTTCATCGCCCGGGTCGCCACGAACGGCGGCTCCCTCGTCTATTCCGGCTACATCGGGGGCAACAGCTTCGACGAGGCACGCGCCGTGGCCGTGAATTCCACCACGGGCCACGCGTACGTGGTGGGATCCACCCGATCCACGGAGAGTTCCTTCCCCGTCCTCCTCGGACCCGACCTCACCTACAACGGGGGGTACGACGATGCATTCGCCGTCCGGGTGAAGGCGGACGGCACGGGCTTCGACTGGGCGGGGTACATCGGCGGCATCTCGGAGGAGCTGGCCTTCGGCGTGGCGGTGGCGCCGGACGGCTCGGTGGTCGTCGCCGGGCGGGTCCACACGAACTCCGCGGGCTTCCCGGTCCTCGTCGGTCCCGACCTGACGCCGAACGGCGACTGGGACAGCTTCGTCATGAAGCTGAATTCCACCACCGCCGGGCTCCTCTGGTCGGGGTACATCGGCGGCTCCGGCGCCGAGTACATGGGCGGACTCGACCTCGACGGGCAGGGCAACGTCTACGTCGCGGCTCACACCGACTCGACGAACGGCACTTTCCCGGTGCTGGCCGGCCCGGGGACCGTGCCGAGTGGCGGCACGGAGGTATGCCTGACGAAGGTCTCCGGCGGCGGGACCGGTCTCCTCTACTCGGGTTTCCTCGGCGGTGCCGGCGCGGACTCGCTGTGGGAAGGCGGCGCCCTTTTCGTCACGGGCGCGGGGCACGCATACCTGACCGGACGCCCGGGAGCCGTGGCGAAGGGGACGGCCTTCCCCGTGGCGAAGGGTCCCGAGATCCGGCCCGGCTCCGGCACGTTCCTGGCGAAGATCTCCACCCCCGCCGCGGACCTGCCCCTGGGCCTCATGAAGGGTGCCCTCAAGGACGTGGCGAAGCCCGGCGGGGACAGTCTGAAAGTCTCCGGCGCCTTCGCGCCCCTTCCGGGCTGGAGCTTCTCGCCGGGGAGTCTGGCCACCGAGATCCGCATCGGCGACGAGGCGAACCCCCTCGTCATCGCGATCCCCGCGGGCGACCCCGGCTTCAAGGCCGGGAAGGGCAAGCTGTCGTGGAAGGGCCCGGCGGGATCGATGAAGCTGGACCTCCTGAAGGGGAAGTTCGCGGTCGCCGCGACGAAGGCTGACTTCCCGGCAGTCCAGGGCAACCCGATCCGGGTGCGACTCGACTTCGGGGGTCAGGTCTTCCTCTCGTCCGCGACGTGGACCGCCGACCCGAAGCGCCCGGGCAGCTACCGGTTCCCGTGACACGGGAGCGTGGCGGGGCCTGGCAGCCCGTCGCCGAGAAGCTCCCGCGCGCATGAGGGCTTACTCCGACGAGCTGCTAGCGGCCGAAGAGGTGGACGGTCTCCTGCGTCCAGATGCCGAGGACGCTCAGCGTCTCGATGTCCGCGTAGTCGAGGTGCGTGAGCCCGTGCTCCCTCGCGATGTCACCGAGGGCGTTGGTGTGCCAGGTGGCCGACAGTCCGGCCCCGCTGATCGGCTCGCGGATCTGCCTCGTGTCGCTGTTCCGGTGGACGACCACCACCGCGTCGTCGTCGAGGTCCTCCGTCAGCGGGATCGTGTGGAGCGTGAAGACGAGCCCGGTCAGGGAGCGCGGGCCCGTGCCCAGCGGAGCGATGCAGCCCGAGGCGAGGAGCGCGAGGAGCAGGAGGGCGAGAAGCCTCATCCTCAGTCCCCGTAGACCACGATGCGCCAGCGGGTGAAGAGCCCGAAGAGGATCTGCAGGGTCCGCTGGTCGGCATGCTTCAGGACCTTGATTCCGCCGTCCTCCGCGGCCGCGGCATACCCGGCGTCGCCCCAGGAGACGAGCCACAGGATGCTGTAGGCGTCGGCGGTGCCGACCTTGGTGCCGAGATCGGTCTTCTCGAGGTCGGTGTCGAACGGCGTGCCGACATTGGCGTACACGCATCCGGAGCCGGACAGGGCGACCGCGACCAGAAGCGGAATGAACAGGCAGGCGCGCATGCTTCCTCCCGTGGATCGACGGAGACGGAGTCTACCCGGCGGAGGGCGGGACGACGGCAATCTGCCGGTGGAGCGGGACGCGCTCGAGCATCGGCACGTGCGCCGCGGGCGGGGCGTGCTCCACCAGGTGCGACAGCAGACCGCGCGCCCTCGCGAGGTGGTCGGGGTCTCCCGTGACCCGGTGGAGCAGGAACCACGCCTCCATCCGCGCGGGCACGCCGAGGCAGGCCTCCCGCGCCCGGAGTTCCGCCTCCGCCGCCGCCCCGTCACCGCCGGGGAGTCGGGCGAGGTGGCAGGAGGCGAGGACGACCGGATCCTGGGCCGCGAGCCGGTGGCCGGTCTCTCGCGCCTCCACGAGGCACTCCCGGGCCGCGTCGAGGTCCCCGGTCTCGATCAGCGACCCGCCGAGGGCGCAGAGCGTGGCGGCCAGCCCGGGGGCGTAACCGATCGCCCGCCGGAGGGCGAGCGCCTCGCGGAAAAGCGACCGGGCCTCCTCGCGCTCTCCCTCCTGGGCGGCCACCACCGCGAGACCATGCAGCGCATAGCCCTCCACGCGCCGGAGGGAGAGCTCGCGGCAGATCGGGATGGACTCGCCGAACATCCGCCGAGCCTCTCTCGCATCGCCGCAGGCTCCCAGCACGGGACCGAGGAAGGCCGAGGCCAGCGCCACCCCCACCCGCTCGCCGGTCTCTCGGGCGATCTCGAACTGGACACGGAGGAACCGCATCGCGTCCTCGTACCTCCCGAGCGCGGTGTGGAGCTGGCCCAGGTGGCCCGCCACCACCGACTCCCCGGTGCGGTCGCGCAGTTCCCGCCGGAGAACGAGGCACCGCTCGAGCTGGCCGCGGGCCGGCTCGAACTCCCCGCACCGGAGATGGCTGAGTCCCATGATCAGCATCACGGAAGCCTCGCCGTGCCGGCAGCCGAGCACCTGCGCCAGCCGGAGCGATTCCGCGAGGTGGGTACGACCCTCGGAGTGATCGCCCAGGTAGACCCGCTGAAGCCCCATGAACCAGCGCGCGGTCCGCTCCCCCTCGAGATCCCCGACGCCATGGCACAGGTCGAGGCTCCGCACGAAGCAGGCCCACGACTCCGCGTAACGGCCCTGCATCCCGAAAAGGGTCCCGAGACTCTCCTCCGCCCGGCCCTCGGAGTGCGAGGCGCCGCGTGCCCTCGCGATCCGCCGCGCGCATTCATACTCCGCGCGAGCCTCGTCGAACCGGCCGAAGTGGCGGAGGGTATGTCCGAGCGATCCGCGGGCCTGCCCTTCCAGTTCAGCGTCACCGGCGCCGATGCTGTGGGCGATCGCGCGGCGGAAAGCGGTCTCGGCCTCGGTCCAGCGGGATTCGTTGCCGTGCCACGTGCCGAGGTGCCACGCGGCGAGACCGGCGAACCGGGGGTCTCCCATCGACTCCGCGAGCGCCGAGAGCTCCCGGACCGCCTCGCCCTGCTCGGCGATCTTCCCGAGGACGCCGAGTGCCTGGGCCTGCGCCAGAAGCACCCGCGCCCGCGCCTCACC
>JALOQY010000205.1 GCA_025459285.1 Planctomycetota bacterium
GTGCGGTGTTGAAGGGGAGCCTGAAGGGCGCGGGCTTCGATCCGTCGACGGTGGTGCTGATCGGCCCGGATGGGGTGGCCGCGGCCACGGTGACGGGCAAGCCGGGGAGCGCGAAGATCGCGGCGGTGCTCGGTGAGACGGGGACGTGGCGGATCATGTTCGCCGCCCCCGGCCCCGTCGCCGCCTCGTGGTCTCTCAAGCGCCCGAAGGGAGCGGCACTCCTCGAGCAGTGAGCGTCCTAGCGTGGCGTGGTCTTCAGGCGAACGAGTTCGGCGACCACCGGGGCCTCGGACGGGGAGCGCACCGGGAACCTGATGCCCCGGCCTTCCGCGTACGATTTCGCCTCCACGAGCAGCGTCCGGACCCGCTCGGGCAGGTCCGCCGCGAGCGCGAGCGCGACGGCCCGCTCCCCGAGAACCACGGCGACGACGACCTCCTGCCTGCCGGGCGTCAGGTAGAGGAGGGTCTTCTTCCCGCGCCGGAGTAGGCACATCGAACCGAAGTCGGACTTCGAAGAGCGCCATTCCTGGTCGACAGGCCCGTGTGCCGCTTCGATCGCGGCCACGATGGCGTCCCACGCCGCCATCGCCCCTCCAAGCTGGGCCGCGAGCATTCGACGGTCCCGTGTCATGGGCCACATGGTGGGCTCCGGGGGCTCACCGGGGAGCGGAATCCCGGAGGCGCCCCGCAATACCGCCCCCCGGCCCGGCGAGGGAAATTCGTTAGGATACTGCGATGCACTCGCAGTAAGGTCGGGCCGACCCTGAGGGCCAGGGCCAGAGTAAAGGATGGGCAGGTCAACCTTCGACCGGACGTCGCGTCCGGAGAGGAGTCGATATGTCGGGCAAGGCTCTGATGTGCTTCGGTGTGTTCGCGCTGCTCGCCACGGTGGGCGGAGCGGCGGTGCTGGCGGGTTCCAGCCATACGTCGTTCGACTGCTCGGTGGGGCTGGTGAACCCCTGCAACGGTGAGTTCGTCGCCCTGTACGCTCCGTGCAGCAACCTGTACCACGAGAACTCGAACAAGAACGGGTCCCACTACAAGCTGCAGATGACGATCATCGGCAGCGCCGATGGAAACCAGGGCAACACCTACAACGTCTCCTTCATCGCCAACGGGCAGTTCGACGCCCCGACCGGCGCGAGCGGCAACCTCACCTGGTTCGATACGCCGTATCAGTCGAACTGGGCCGGCCTCGCGGGCGCCCCCGGTTTCGGCGCCACGGGAACGGTGCGCCTCTGGGTCGTGGGTGGCGAGGTCGTCGGCGGCAGCATCCTGAGCGCCGTCACCTCCTGCAAGTAATCGCCTTCAATCCTCGCTCCGGGCTTCGGTCCGGGGCAGGGTTCCCCGGAGCCGCCGCCGTGCGACCACGGCGGCGGCTCGTTCTTTGGTGCGCGCTCGGTGTCGAGGGCGATCTTCACGGGGATGCGGCGGTTGTCGCGTGTGAGCCAGAGCGCCATGCCGCGGCTCGCCTCCTCGACGACTCCGTCCACGATCTTCCGGAGGTCGATGCGGACGAAGGTCGTGTCGAAGTCGCCCGCCGGCACTTCGACGCGCTCCTCCCCGGCCACCGCGGCCTCCACGCGAAAGAGGTTCCACTTACCGAAGAAGCCTCCGACGTAGACCCTCCCGGGAGTCAGGTCCGCGCGCCGGAGGCCGTAGACCATGGCGAAGGGGTCTCGCGCCAGCGGGTCCTCCCGGAGGACCTCCTCCACCGTGCCGCCCGTGGTGATCGTCGAGCGGATCCGGCCGAACTCCGGGCCGAAGGCGATGTCGACCCTCTGGGCTTCCCCGCCGCCGCCGGAGGACCAGAGGAACCGCCGGCTCCGCTTGTCACCCGTTCCCGCCGTCGCCTCGGCATCGATGTCGACGCCGTAGAGAAGCGAGGCGACGCCGGTCGTCTCGAGCTTCGCGGTGGAGCGGTAGACGTCCCCTGCGCGCTCGAAGCGGAACGTCGCCCGGCCGGCGGGCAGGATGCCGAGCTTCGCGCGCATCTCGATCGTCTCGTACCGGGCGAGGTCGGGGCCGCCGGGGGCGAAGGTGTCCTCCAGCGCCGATGGCGCCTCGACCGCCTCAGGCAGCGGCTCGAACCGGACGCACGCCGCGAGGAAGACGGCCAGCAGGGGAAGCGACACTCGCATGGCCGGAGTCTACCCCCTCCTTGCCGCCGCGCCGGCAACCTCGTCGCGACGGGTGCGCCCGCGCGGTCCCCTCTCTGCGGGGAGGCCGATCCTCCCCGCGTGGGCCGATCGCGTGCTCCCCCGGACCCCGCTCCCGCGGCGAAGCCTTGGCGAAGCCGGGGAGGCCCACGAAGGGCCGCTGCGCGCATGAGTGCTTGCGCCGACGGGCTGCTATCCGACGACGGCGAAGACGGCGGTGAGGTAGTGGCCTTCGGGGAAGTTGGCGGGCACCGGGTGGTCCGGGGCGGGGCCGTGGATCGAAAGGAAGCGGAGGTGTTTCCCGGCCCGGGCGGCGGCCTCCCGGAGGATCCCGAGGAGGGTCTCCCGGGAGAGGCGGCCGGAACAGGACGAGGTCATGAGGAGCGCGCCTTCCGGAAGCGCCTCCATCGCGAGGCGGTTCAGGTCCATGTACCGCCGGCGGCCCTCGGCGTCGTCCTCCGGAGAGGAGATCCAGCGCGGCGGGTCGAGGAGGAGGAAGTCCGTGCGCGGCCTCCCGCGCAGGATCTCGAAGGCGTCGGCGTGCGTGAACTCCACGTCGAGCCGGTTGCGCCGGGCGTTCTCCCGGGCCCGGGCGATCGCCGCCTCGTCGAGGTCGGCGCCGCGGACGCTCTTCGCGCCGGCCTTCGCGCAGGCGAGCGCGAAGGCTCCCTCGTAGCAGAAGAGATCGAGGACATCCCGGCCCCGGGCGGCCGTCGCGGCGAGGCGGCGGTTGTCGCGCTGGTCGAGGAAGAGGCCGGTCTTGTGGCCCGCCGCGGGGTCCACGCCGAAGCGCAGGCCGTCGCAGCGGATCTCGGTGGGAGGCCCCTCCTCGGGATCGGGGACGCGGAAGCCCTCGATCTTCTCGGCCTCCCGGTCGCGCCGGAAGAGCATCCGCGCGCCGGGGAAGTGGCCCCGCAGGATCTCGCGGACCTCGGGGGCCAGGCGGAAGAAGCCGAGGCAGCGGATCTGGGCCACGAGGAGGTCCCCGTAGCGGTCCACGATGAGCCCGGAGAGGCCGTCCCCCTCGGAGTTCACGACCCGGAAGGCGTCCGTCCGCTCCTCGAGGCGGAGGGTCTCCCGGCGGAGTCGGACGGCGCGGTCGAGGCGGCCGGCGAGGAAGGCCCGGTCGATCTCGACGGCGGGGTCCATGGTGAGCACCCGGATGGCGAGCTGGCTCTTCCCGTTGAAGAGGCCCGCGCCGAGGGGCCGTCCGTCGGAGCCGAGGATCCGCACCGGATCCCCGTTGCGCGTCCCGGGCTCGGGCGAGGCGACCTGCTTGCGGTAGACCCACGGGTGGTCGGGCAGCGAGTCCCGGCGGCTACGGACGGATTTAATCAGGGCGCGACCTTCACGGCGGAGAACGGGAGGCTCCGGCGCTCGGCGCCCCGGAGGACCTCCACCGTGCCGGCGTTGCCGTCGAGGAGGGCGAGGCGGATCTGGAGGTCCTCCATCGATTGCACCGGCTTCCCGGAGATGCCGGTGATGCGGTCGCCGGCGAGGACGCCCGCCGCCGCCGCCGCGCCGCCCGTGGTGACCTCCTTCACGAGGAGGCCCTCGCCCTCGCCCTTCTCGGGGCCCATGGCGAGGGAGACGCCGAGCTTCGGCGAGGGGGGCGAATCGGGGGACGGGAGCGTGTAGAAGAGCCAGTCGCCGAGGTCCGGCTCCACGTCCATGCCGACGAGGACGGAGGAGGGGGCGGCGCCGCGCCTGTCCGCCCGCACGGGGATCCCGAAGCGGTGCCGTACATGGCCGCTGCCGACGATGACCGCCATCCGGAAGCCCGGCCGGGCGGCGAGGGCGGTGGCGACCGATTCCGCCATGGTGTCCTCCCACAGGCACTGGGAGGCGTAGAAGTTCTCGAACTTCATCATCCCGCCCATGGGGTGGCTGTTGAAGACTTCCTCCACGTACTTCCGGTGGGCCTCGATGGAGGTGTCGATCTCCTTCGCGATCCACTTCCGTTCGTCGGGAGTGAGCGATTCGAGGCCGCCGCGGGCCACCTTGCGGTTCACCTCGCCGGGCGCGTTGAGGGCGATGATCGGGAGACCGTGCTCACGCGCGAAGAGGACGATCGGGCGGTAGTAGCGCCAGTCCCACTTCCAGCGCGTGAAGTACTCCGTCTTCGCGAGCATCTCCTCCTCGGAGATCGTGCCGGCGACGAAGCGGTCGAGGTGCTCCTGGCAGGGCCGCTGGAACATCTCCATGCCGATCATCAGGCGGGGGTCGCGGGCGTGGAGGGCCCGGACGACCTGGTACTGGAAGGCGTGGTGCCAGTCGTTGTCGTGCGACTCCCCGACGTAGACGACCTTCTTCCCGGCGAGGTCCCGGATCATCTCCGGGAAGTCCGCCTGGGCCCCGGTGGCCGCCTCGGCCAGGGCGTGATCCGGCATTTCCGGCCCGCGGCTCACGGCCGCCGTCCCGCACCCCGCCACGCCGATGAGCAGACCGATCCACGCATGTCTCATGTGCTCCCTCCCGAGCGCGGCAGTGTACCAGCCCGTCGAGCCAACGGGGCACACTGCCGAGGACGCTTTCAGCCCCGGCGGGCGGAAAGCGGGAGGAGAAGATGCTCGTCGCATGCGCGAAGGACCTTAGGCAGGTCGCGAGAGCCGGAACCGGTGATCAAACAGCATTCCATGGCTCCGCAGAACAGAAGACCTCGCACGAGTCTCCAGAGGCGGCGCATGCCGCCGTGAACGTCTTCGAAAGCGTCGCCACGACCGTGAGGATCCGTTCCGCGCGGCGGCTGCCGGCCTTGCACTGTGTGCCGAAGCCGGTCTTGCGCCAGATCATCGGATGGCCGAGGATCCTCTCGCTGTGGTGGATCGTGGGCTCGACATCTTCCACCCGCACGAAGGCATACATGGCCGGTTCGAATGACAGGAGAGGCTGGAGCCGGAAGGTCAGGCCCGGGCGGGGTTCCGCTTCGGCTTCCTTCCCGTGCTGCGCCGCCATAGGGCGGCGAGGGGATGATCGGATGTCTCGAGCCGGTGCATGATGTCCCGCCGGGTCTCCTCGTCCGAGAGCGAGGATCGCTCGCGACGGCGCTTCTCCTGGATCGCCTCCTTGAGTGCGACGGCGCTGAAGATCGTACTCCTGCTCATGGCTCCACCATCTCCCGGGGCGACCTGATCTCGATGGTCCTGTATCCTGTTCGCAGGTTGGCGGCGTTGAAGCCGACGATCCGCCGATACTGGACGATGTGGCGGAAGTTCCAGCTGACAACGACATCCGCGTCGTTGACACTGGCAATGGCGACGTGTCGGGCGTCGTCGAGCGATGTCTCCGGGAGCACATCCGCCTCGAGGTACTCCCGCGCCAACCGATCCGCCTCCTCGTCCAGTTCGACCATCTGGATAGACGTCTCCGGCAGATCGAGGAGCACCTGCTGGACGGCGGGAGGGGCTTCCAGGAGTTCGTCGAGCAGCAGCGACGAGACGAGGAGCGTCAGTTCGCCATGCCGCGCTCGATCGAGCAGTGCCTTGCTCGATTCCTGGAACTCCTCGTCGAGACACCCGCCGACCACCGATGTGTCGATGTAGACACGCAGCCGCCGCATACCCCAATTCTACCGTCCGGAGCGTCGATGCGGCTCAAAGCGACGGAGACGTTGGCGACTTGTCAACTTCCTGGCCGTCCCCGGCAAAGGGGTCGGCCGGTTGCCGCGAGAGAGCGCATCCCGCAGGTTGACAAGTTGACAACGTCCCCGCCCCCGGAGTGGCGCCGGGGAACGCCAGAATAGGGGTGCCGTCCGCGGACAGGCGGCAGGACGGCGCGACGAGCGCGGGAGAGGACGATGAGCGATGACAGTTGCCCTCGGTGGTCCTGGGGTCCTCGATCTTCCGTATCCGATGGCGGCAGCACCTCGCGGCCACCGCCCCGGCGTCCGCCTCGTGACCCCCGCCGGCGCGGCCCGGCGCCGGACCCGGACCGGGACCGGGCAGAGGGCGTTCGCACGCATTTGTCCTTCTTGTAAGGACGAAGATTCCATAAAATGTCACTCTAGAAATGACAATATCTCGCGACCTGCTTCGGCTCAAGCTGACGGAGTCGCTCGCGGCCCCGCCTGCGGCGTACACCCGGCGTGACGTGCGCCTCCCGGCCATCCGGGGCAAGGCGATGGCCGTTGTCGGCGTGCGCCGCAGCGGGAAGTCGACCTTCCTCGCGCAGTGCCGGGCGGACCGTGTCGCGGCCGGGAGTCCGAAGGAGGCGCAGCTCCTGCTCTCCTTCGAGGACGAGCGTCTGGCGGGGATGGAGGTCGCCGACCTGGGCTGGCTGGTGGAAGAACACGCCCGGCAGTTCCCGGATCTCCGTTCCGGCGGCACGGGCGCCCGTTCGCGGGCGACCCTGACGCTCTATCTGGACGAGGTCCAGCTTGTCCCCGGCTGGGAAGGGCTCGTCCGCCGGCTGATGGACGGCGGCGGGGTGGAGGTATTCGTCTCCGGCTCCTCCGCGAAGCTGCTCTCGCGCGAGGTCGCCACGAGTCTGCGCGGGCGGGGGATCGAGGTGCTCGTACACCCCTTCAGCTTCCGCGAGGCCCTGCGCCACGCGGGCGCCGAGCCGGAGGAGCCGTACGATCGGCTCGACGCCGCCCGGCGGGCCACGCTCGACCGGCACCTGCGACGTTATCTGGCCGAGGGCGGCTTCCCCGAGGCGCAGGGGCTCGTTCCCCGCGACCGCGCCCGGCTCCTTTCGGGCTACGTGGATATCGTGGTGTTCCGGGACGTCATCGAGCGCCACGCCGTCAGCAATCCGCTGGCGCTCCGCTGGATCGAGCGCCAGCTCCTGGCCAATCCGGGGGGCGGCTTCTCGGTGAAGAAGCACTATGACGCTCTCCGTGCCCAGGGCTTGTCCGTGGCGAAGGACACCCTGCACGCGTACCTCGCGCACCTCACGGATGCCTTCCTCGTCCGCATCGTGGCCATGCAGAGCGCCTCGGAGCGCCAGCGCATGGTGAACCCCCGGAAGGCCTACCCGGTGGACACCGGGTTGATCGCGCTCTTCGAGCGCAGTGGGCGGGAGCAGCGGGGCCGCGCGCTGGAGACGGCTCTGTTGCTCGAACTGGAGCGGCGGGGTTGGGAGACGACGTACGTGCTGACGAAGGCCGGCTTCGAGGTGGACTTCCTGGCGCACCGCGCGGGTGAACCGCCGCTGCTTGTCCAGGCCTGCCTGGAGAGCGAGGGAGACGACACCTGGACGCGGGAACTGCGCGCGCTCGAAGCGGCGGCGGCGGAGCATCGCCGGGCGACGGCCATCCTCGTGACGATGGACGCGGTCCCGCCCTCCCGGCCGCTGCCCGGGCGCATTTCCTGGGCGCCGGCCGCCCGCTGGCTGCTGGAGGAGTCGTGACAACGACTAATAATGATACCGGGCCTGGAGGAAGTGGATCCGCCCGCCGCGGACCGCGTAGACGATCCGGTGTTCCTCGGTCAGGCGGCGGGACCAGGCGCCGGAGAGAACGTACTTCAGGGGCTCCGGTCGGCCGACGCCCCGGAACGGGTCCCGGAGGATGGCCGTCACGATGTCGAGGGCGCGACGGGCGGTCTTCCGGTCGGTGTCCACCCAGTGCCGGAGGTCGTCGATGAACTCGGGGTGGAAAACGGCCTCCGGCGCGACCGCGGGACGGGTGCCCACCGGATCACTCCCCGGCGTCGAAGAGCCCGATCTCCCGGCGGAGATCCTCCACGGTGCGCGCCCGCGGGCGGCCGCCCCGCGCCCGGGCCAGGGCGCGGAGAAGCCGTTCGGCGTTCTTCGGCGAGCGCAGCAGGTGCGCGGTCTCGGTGAGGCTCGCGAGTTCCGACGCCGCGATGAGCGCCACCGGCTCCTTGCCCCGCCGGCGGATGATGATCGGTTCCCGGCCCTCCGCGACGTGGTCGCAGAGTCCGGCGAGGTGCGCCCGCGCATGGGTATAGGTCGTCTCGCGGATCACGCGTTGTCTCCATGATGTTAACGTACAGGAATACTGTACATATTCCCGGTCCCGTGTCAAGGCCGGTTCCCTCCGCCCCCTGCTCGGCGGGAAGGCCGCCGCCGGGCACGATTCCGGATGGACGGCGCGGGCCGCCCATCCGCGACGGTTCGGGAGCGAAGACGGACGTGACGCGACTGCTGACGATCGGCCTCATCGCCTCGCTCGCCCTGAACGTCTGGAGGCTCGCATCGCGTCGCGGTCCCGCGGACCCGTCGCCGCCCGCGCCTCCTGGGGACCGCGCCGCGCATCCCGGAACGAGGGACGTCCCATCCGTACCGGAGGTGGCGCTGC
Organism: Planctomycetota bacterium; assembly: GCA_025459285.1. Classification (GTDB taxonomy): domain Bacteria; phylum Planctomycetota; class JAJSAM01; order JAJSAM01; family JAJSAM01; genus Prado167. The sequence continues at coordinate 8,422 of JALOQY010000205.1, forward strand.
CACCGCGGCAGGTCCTCGTCCATGGACGTACGCTTCCAATGTCTTCGGGGAGCTACCGGGCGCGCGAGCACTCAAGGGCCCGAGGCGGCAGGGCGGAAGCCGACGCATGCGCTGGCGCCGGACCGGAGCCCAAGACGGGTGGCGGAATGGCCGAGCGTCCCGGAGGTGTACCAACTCCCGCCGCGGATGACCCGTCCCAGCGGGGCATCCACAATCGCATCTTCAAAGTCCCAGCGGTATGTGTCCTCGCACCACTCCCACACGTTCCCGTACATATCGTGGAGGCCCCACCGATTCGGACGGCGCGTACCCACTTCCCGTGCCCCCTCCTCCAAGGCCGCCCCAGACCAGGCGTACTCACTGATCCCCGCCTCGTCGTCGCCGAAGCACCACGCTGTCGTGCTGCCTGCGCGGCATGCGTACTCCCACTCCGCCTCGTTCGGAAGGCGAACTGTCAGGCGCCGGCGGCCCGATAGCCACTCACAGTAGCGCCGAGCCTCGTCCCAACTCAGTGGCGCCACCGGATGGCTTTCGGCCGGCGTCCACTCATGCCTCGAGTGCTCGGTGGCGAAGCGCTCGTACTGCCCATTTGTCACCTCCGTCCGAGCGATCCAGAATCTGCTCTCGATCTCCACCCAACGCGGTGGGCACCCACACATGTCCCGATAGTGCGTCGGTTGCTTCCCCCACGGGAGGTGGAGCACCGCACAGACTCTTCCGAGCAGATCCCCCTTCCAGCAGAAGAAGTGCGACCCCATCCTGAAGTACCCCGGCTTCAGCTCCGCGAACTCCACGCCCTCGATGGTCATGGTCCGGCCGGTGGGGCCGCCGGTGGGCGGGAAGCCGTACTTCAGGATCAGCCTCGGCGGGGGCCAGTCGCAGAGGTTCCAAGTGGCCGAGACGAGGCCCACGAGGAAGAGCACGACGAGGGCGACGATGAGCAGGCGGCCCAGCACGGCCACAAGATACCAGATGCGCACGGGCCGTGGGCCCTGCCGTTCACCTCTGCGTCACCCTCACCACCCGAACCCCCCGACCCCGATCCCCGAGAGCGCCCCGAACGGCTCGAAGTCCGCGGGCATCCACCGGGACACGTGCCGCTCGTGCTCGTTCCCGAAGACCGCGCCCTGGGGCGAGGGGGCCATGGGCGTGGAGACGAGGAGGGTCTTGCACCGGCGCATGGCCGCGGCGATGAACCGCCGGCCGGCCTCCTCGTCGAGGCGCTCGATCATGTCGATGCAGCGGATCAGGTCCCACGAGTCCGGGACGAACCCCGGGACCGGAGACGGGCACGCCCCGAGGAAGTCCACCGCGTCGAAGGGGACCCGGACATCGTCGCGGACCGCCCTGTGGAGCCCGCCGATGCAGGGGGCGTGGATCTCGACGGCGTCGATGCGCGTCCGCCGCGCACCCGTGGCGCCCGGGCTCCACCAGTCGAGGTACTTCTCATGCCGAGCGTGCCGGCGTGGAAAATGTGCCTGGCACCGAGGGATCTGATGCGCTTCCACCTCGCCTGCGCGCTCGTCATCGCGGCCGCCGCCCTCGGCGCGGCGGCGCTCGTGATCCCGCGGCCCGCGCCGTTCCCGCCGGACTCCATCTGGCTCGAGGCGCGGCCACCATACTCCCTCGACCCGCACCGCACCCCGGGTGGCGCGCTGATCGATGACCTCTGCTTCGTGGGAGGCTGTGTGCACGCGAGTACGTTCTGGTCGGCCACTTTCGAGACCGGATCGGGGCGGTGGGTCACGTATGACCAGACCCAGACCTCCATCACGCTTCCCTCAGGCCACTGGACCCGTTACATCCGCGTGTACGAAGACGGCGGACCGCACCGCTGAGCGGCGCGGGATTCGGGCCGAGTCTCCGGGGGTACGGCGGGGGCGGGGGGGTA
>JALOQY010000206.1 GCA_025459285.1 Planctomycetota bacterium
CCGTCGATCATCGGCCCGAGCCGGCGGGCGGCCTCACCGCTCCGGGCCGCCGCGTCGCGCAGGAGGGCGGCGCGCGGATCGGTCTCGAGGAGCTGCCGGTCGAGTTCGGCGATCCGCGGCCCGGGGTCTCCGGCCCGCCAGATCTCCTGACCCTCGAGCAGTGCCTCGCCGTCCTCGACCAGCCGGCCGAGCTCCCGCCGGGCGGCCGCCACTTCGTCGCGCTCCCGGTCGCGGAAGTCGGCCTCGGCGCGGAGTTCCGCCACCCGGGTCTCCCGTGCCGTCCGCCCGAGGCATGGCCGCTCCGGGATGCGTGACACGCGGAGGGCCGGCCCCTCGAGGACGTGGACATCGCGCGACCCTTCGTGGCTCCCGGGATCCTCGTCCGGGGGCGCCGCCGCGCCGGTCTCCCCGCCAATGAGCCACACCGTCGGGAGGGAGTCCGGGCGATCGGCGATCGCGCGCGCCGCGGCGCGCGGGTCGCCGACCAGCAGCGCCTGCGCGAGCGGACCGAGCCGGGCCTCGATCCGCGCGGCCTCGGAGAGGGGAACGTCCTCGAAGCCGGCCGCGAGCAGGTCCGCGCCCAGTCGGTCCCGGAGCAGGAGCAGGTCCGGATCGAACGGTCCCCCCGCGGCGAAGAGTCGGTCCGCCTCCGCGAGGAGGCTCTCGCGCTCTCCGGCGAGTGCCTCCTCGCGCGCCTTCGCCGCCGCCAGGCGGTCCGCGAGAAGGGAACGCGCCTGATCGAGGGCGGGCCGGTCCGGGACCGCGCCGCCGAGGAAAGCCCCGAGGCGCTCCGCGCGGGCGGTGAGGTCCCGCCAGCGGGGAGCGAGTTCCAGATGTACCCGGCGTTGCGTCCCAAGATCGGCGAGGGCTCGTTTCGCGTCGGCGAAACTGGACTGTGCGTCGCGCAATTGGCCCTCGAGCCGGCTCCGCTCGGACTCCGCGGCTTCGAGCAGCGCGCGCACCCGCTCGGCCGCCGGTCCTTCCCCGGGCGGGACGCCGAGGCCCCGTGCGCGCTCCCGCACGTCCGCCTGCCGGGCGGCCAGCGCGCGGGCCTCGGCGAGGTCGCGTGCGAGGTCCGGTATGCGCCCGGCGAGGGACCGCAGATCCCGCAGTCCGCGGAGCGCGCCGAGGGCGGCACCATGCACCTCGGCGTCGGGGACGTCACCGCTGAGGATGAGCCGTAGCGCGGCCCGACCCTTCTCGTACGCCTCGCGGTGGCTCTCCGCGTCGGCGAGGTCCCGCTCGCGGTCGCGCCGCTCGATGTCCGCCTCGGCGAGGAGGGACCGTACTCCGTCGATCCGCGCGGCGATCCCGTCGGTCGGGAGGCCGGGGATCTCCAGCAGCGACTCGGCCTCCGCGCGCCTCCGGACGGTCTGCCGGTGGGCCCCCGCGCGGCGGTACAACTCGTCGATCCCGCGGCTCAGGTCCGCGAGGCCGGCGGCGGCGTGCTTCTGGGTCTCCCGGGCCCGCTGCACGGCGATCCGGTCGGCCTCGCGAAGTGCCTTCGCCGCCGCGCGTCTCTGCGCTGCCGCGCGCTCGACGGCTTCCGCCTCCTCGAGTTCCCTCCGGCGGCGGGAGACCTCGTCCGCGGCCGCGAGGGCCTCCCTCGTGCGCGCGAGGAGCGCCTGCGTCCGTTCGAGTCCGGCCTCTCCCTCCCCGCGGCGCGCTTCCAGCGCTTCGATCTCCGAGAGGATGAGCGCGAGGGCGTCCTCGGCCTCCCTCAGGGCCGCGCGGGCCGCCTCCTGCTCGGCTTCCGCCACCTCCACCCGGTGCGCGAACTCCTCGGCCCGCGCCCGGGTCGCGAGGAGCGCCGCCGCGAACATCGCCTGACCGGCCTCGAAGACGCCACCGATCTCGCGCTCGAGGCGCTGGGATTCGATCACCTCGGTCCGGGTGCGCCGGCACGCATCCAGGTTCGCCCGCATGCGCTGGAGGGTGCCGGCGAGGTTGCTCTCTTCCTTCAGGAGGAACGTGCGGAGTTCCGACGTGAGCGCCCGCGAGATGCCTCCGGTCATGCTCGTGCGGAGCATCTCGTTGAGTTTCCCGCGCTCCTCGTCGGTGCCGAGGCGCAGGGGTGTCACGCCGTGCTCGAACAGCGCGAGGAAGTACTCGCGGGCGGTGGTGAAGACGTGGAGGCGTCCGCCGAGGCGCGCGGCGTTCTTCCGGAGTTCCGGGAGTTCGGGGACGCTCTCGCGGTCGCCCTCCGGCGTCAGCATCAGCTCCTGGAGGCGGACCGAGGCGTCGAGTTCCGTCACGATGAAGGGGGTGGGTTCGACGGACGGTTCCCCCTTCCTCTCCAGATGGACCCCGGCGACGAGTCGGCCCGACCCCGGCAGCGTGAAGTCGATGGCCGCGTAGGAGGGCCGACCGGGTTCGCCGAGGCGTCCCCAGATGCCCCGGTCGCCGCCGGTGGCTCCCGTTTCGCCGAGGTTCGTGAACCGGAGGCGCGACATGTCCGGCAGGAGGACGACGTAGGCCGCGATCATCACGGTGGTCTTGCCGGCGCCGTTGACGCCCTCCAGGGCCGTGACGTGGCGGTCCAGCAGGAACCGCTCGTAGAAGATGCCGTTCCAGTTGACGAGGACCAGGGCCTCGGCTCTTGTGCGGGTCATCGGGCCGCCTCCTCGTCCTCCGCCGCGGAGTCCTCGTCCTTTTGCGCTTCCGCGAGGACCGCCTCGCCCCGCGCCACGAGCTGTTCCAGTCCGCGCACCGGGTCCGAGAGGCCGCGGACCGGATCGGCGAAGCGGAGCAGGGCGGGGCGCAGCCGGAGGAGGTCGTCACCCTCGAGGTCCACGAACCCGAGGGCCGAGAGGCCGCGGAGCGCCTCGCTCACCTGCGTCCGGACCGTCTCGGCCGCGACGCGCTCGTCGAACTTCCTGCGGCGGGGGTTGAGCGTGCGGAACAGGGACTCCGCGCCGATCAGGCCCGACAGACGCTCGAGGAGGAGCCGGCGGGCGATGCGGCCGCCCTGGGCGAGGGTCGCGGGGTCGAGATAGAGGAGGGCGAGTGTCTGGCCCACCAGCATCTCGCCGGCCGAGAGGTGGCGCTGGCCGAGTGCGTCGCCGGACGGCAGGAGGAAGAAGAAGCCGTCGCTGCGCTGCACGAGTTCGCAGCCGAAGCGCCGGTAGAAGGGCTCGAGGTGGTCGAGCGCCTCGACGAGGAACTCGTACGCGGGGCCGTCTTCCCGCCCGATGTGGCGGCCTCGTCGCAGCGCGAGGTCGACCCCCGGGAACTCGTCGTCCCCGAGGGCCTCCAGAAGAGTCGGGAAGGACGAGCCGGTCACGCGGGACCTCCTTTCGGGGAGACCGTCCAGTTCTCGATTTCGAGGCGATCGAGAACGGTTCTCCAGGGCCGTTCGAGATCACCATGCGTGGGCCAGAGCCGCGCGAGGATCTCCGTGGTGTGGCCGGTGGCGATGTAGTGCAGCTCGGGGGGGATGGCCGCGAGGACCCGCGATGCGACGGTCGCGAGGTCGGTCGCGCCCTCGCTCACGGCGGCGCGCACGAGGTCGGGGACCTCGCCCAGCGTCTCGCCGGCCGCGACCTCCGCCGGGAGGCTCTCCCGATCGGAACGGGGCCGCGTGACGGGAGGGCGCTCGACCCCGACGAGGAGGGGGCGCAGCAGACGGATGGACGGCGCGCGGGCCAGCACCAGACGGAAGGGTCGGTCCTTCCATCCGACGATCTGGTCGCGGAGCATCTGGCTCAGCGCCCGTCCCGGATCGAGGCGCACCACGTCCTGGATGAACCGGTGGACGTACTGGTAGTAGTCGGACCAGACGCGCTGTCTCGCCGCGCCCCAGGCCGCGATCCGGTCCACGTGCTCGATGACGCGCTGGGTCGCGGCTTCGACGTCGTCGTTCCCGGCGTCGGCGGCGAGCGCCTGCACTTCGAGGAGCAGCGCCACGAAGTGGTGGGTGTCGCGCATCAGGATCTCGTTCAGCTCCCCGAGCGTCCGCGCCGTCGTTTCGAGCAGTTGCTGGCACCGGTCCACCGCGCGAAACCAGTCCGCCTGGAGCATCCGGGCGAGTTCCTCCCGCACTTCCTCCTGCTGGGCGTCGAGGCCCCGCTGGCGCCGCTCGATCCCCGCGACGAGGTCGCCGACCGTCACGCGCAGCGGGCCGGCGACCCCGCTCCGAAAGTCGTCGGCCGAGTCGGCCTTCTTCGCGGCGGCGAGGATCTCCGCGAGCTGGGAGCGGAGGGTCCCGGTGAGGAGGGAGAGGCTCTCGCGCGTCAGGGACTCGTCCGCGAGGAAGTACTCGATGACCGCCGCCGCGAGGCGGGTCAGGGTGTACTCCCCGGCGTGGACGAGTCCCGCGCCGTCCACCCGGGCGAGCATCCGCTGGTCGCGCAGGCGCTGGATCGCGTGCGTTGCCCTCTTGCGCGGGTTCTCCGCGCCCGGCTCCACCACGTCGCAGACCTGCTCGAACAGGTCGACGAGCGACTCCTCCTCGAAGGAGGCCAGGGCCTGTCGGTCGGCCCGCAGGGTGAGCGCGGCGAGGAAGCACAGGTCGACGGTCTTCAGGTCGATGGAGACCCGGTCGCGAGCGAGTGCGGCGATGACGCGGTTGGGGTCGGCCGGTGGCATGTTCTCCCTGGCAGCTGTCGTCCCGTCCCGAAACCCCCGCAGGTTACCCCGCGACGCCCGCCCGCCCGTCAGGCAAACCCGGGCGCCCCGGGGCAGCACCGGGGCCGGTCTTCGCCGGGAGTCCCGGCGAGCGCCGACCGGAAGGACATCTTCGGGCGAGCAGGCCTACGGCCCCTACGCCTCTCGCACTTTGCGCTTGAGTTCCTCGAGAAGCTCTTCGGAGTCGCGTCCGCCGTCACTCTGCGCCTCCCTGAGCGTCCGGAAGAGAACCGGCAGCTTCTCCAGCAGTTCCGAATCCTGCAGGTCTTCAGGGATCCGACCGGCCTCCGCCGCAGCGAGATCGAAGAGCTCGAACCAGGCGTCGCTGCCCTTCGCCAATTGGAGGAACCTCGCGTACTCTGCGAGGCGTTCCCCCTGGGGTGGGGGAAGTCGCCCCCGCTCCATCTTGCTCCAGTTGCTGGGGTCGATGCTCCACTTCAGGCAGAACGCGCGGAGCGTGAGTCCGAGTTCCGCGCGCCGGGCCTTCACGAACTCCCCGAACGATGACATGGCCGCATACCTCCTCTGTGTGGTAGTCAGAGTACCACACCCGTGATGCGCGTGCCAGCACGACTTCGACGAGGCAGCGGAAGGTCCGAGCCGACCGCCGGCGCCACCAGGTGTGCGATCAGTCGTGAGGGGTCCCGGCGGAGATGCCTGCCGGGTGGCCGGGGTCCGCCGCAAGGTCTGCCGCACTCCAGGTGGCAGGACCTCAGGCGCACGTGCGGCACGTTCCTGACCTGAGAGCGTGAGCAATAATCCCCCGCGAGCCGCGCCGGGCGAGGTTCCGCACGAACGGTGGGGTTGCGCCGAGGGCAGGATCGGTGGGCCCGACACCCGGAGAGCACGACCGTCCCGATCGGAACGGGGCCCGTGACGGCTGGGCGCTCGACTCCGGTGAGGAGCGGGCGCAGCGGACGGATGGACGGTGCGCGGGCGAAGATCAGCTCGAGGGGCCGCTCCTTCCATCCGACGATCTGCTCGCGGAGCACCTGGCTCAACGCACGTCCCGGTTCGAGGCGCACCACGTCCTGGATGAACCGGTGACGGCGGGGGTTCCGCCCGTCGACCGGGTCCGCGATCCGGTGAGAAGTGCGGGCTGGCAGCCCATCGGCGCAAGCACTCATGCACGCGGAGGCTCCTCGGCGAAGGGCTGCCGGCGCTTCCGGTCCGAGGGCTCTGCGGTCGGAGGCCGCCGGCCGTGGACCGGACTCGTCGCCGCCATCCCGGAATCCGGGACCTCCATCCCGGCCCGCAGGCGGTCCAGGTAGGCAGCGTAGCCGAAGGCCCGGTCGCGCCGGCGGCCCGTGGTCTCCACGAGCACGCCGGCATTGACGAGCGCGCTCACGGCCTTGTTCGCCGTGGGCTTGGTCGTCCCGAGCAGTTCGACCGCCCGACCGATGGTCACGATCGGGTGCTCGGGCAGCAGCTCGAAGAGACGCACGGCCATGACCGACGTCGTCTCCGCGGAGAGCACCCTCGCGCGATCGGTCGTGACCAATGCGAACAGATCCCGGATCGCGGTGACCGCCTCTTCGGCGACGACGGCCGTGCCCTCGAAAAAGAACGCGAGCCAGCCCTCGAAGTCTCCCTGGCGGCGCACGCCATCGAGCCGCCGGTAGTACTCGGCGCGGTGCTGCTTGAAGAACAGACTCAGGTACAGGAGCGGCTCGCGCAGGAGTTTCCAGTGCTCGAGCAGGAGCGCGATGAGCAGGCGGCCGATGCGTCCGTTGCCGTCGAGGTAGGGGTGGATGGTCTCGAACTGCGCGTGGCAGAGTCCTGCCCGGACCAGCGCCGGCAGGTCGCTCTCGCCGTGGAGGAAGCGCTCAAGCCCGGAAAGGAGCCCGCCCACCGCGTGGGGCGGGGGCGGGACGTAGGCCGCGTTGCCAGGCCGGGTGCCGCCGATCCAGTTCTGGCTGCGGCGGATCTGCCCCGGGCTCTTCTCCGTGCCGCGCACGCCCCTCATCAGGCGCCGGTGAGTCTCGCCAAGGAGCCGGGCCGAGAGCGGCAGGCCTTTGGGCGACTCGAGCTGCCGGCGCGCGTAGGCGACGGCGTCAAGGTAGTTGCAGACCTCCCGCACGTCCCTGGTCTCCATCGAGTCGGCCTTGCCGGCCGCCTCGAAGGCGAAGAGGTCCATGAGCGTCGCCTGGGTCCCCTCGATCTGGGACGAGACGACCGCCTCCTTGCGCACGAAGGAGTACAGGAGCCACCCCACCGATGGAACCATGGCGCTCGCCAGGTCCAGCCGCCCGAGCGCCGCCTCGGCGCGCGAGAGGAGCGGGGCCAACTCACCGCCCAGCGCCAGCGGCGGGTCGCGAGGGGGAAGCGGCTCCGGAATGAAGGCCGCGACCTCCTCGCCACCTGCCCGGGTCCGCTCGTATCTTCCCGTGATCCTCGGCATCGCAGCGTCCTCGGCAAGACATCTTGCCGAAGGCACGGGCACAAGTAAAGAAGTCTTTCCTTTTCGACCGGTTCGCCCGGCGCGTCTCGAAGCGGCTGGACGGGCGGCGGTGATCGGAAACGTTCGACTTCCTCGGACTCACCCATCACGGCGGGGAGACCCGCCAGGGGAGACCCGTCGTCTGCCGAACCACCATGAAGAAGAGGCTCAGGACCAGACTGCCTTAGTTGGGCGCGAATGGCGGCGATCGCCCGGAGCTGGCAGTCCGTCACCGGGGGGCTTCCGTGCGCCTGATGGCTCACGCCGACGGGCGGCCATCGTCGTCGGGAAAGCTGAGTCCGGTGGCGGTGAGGATCCGGTCCAGCAGTCGCGCGAAGTCCTGGCGTGCCTCCTGGACCGCGCCGGCGTGACCTCCGATGGCGCCATCCGCGTTGCGGAGGAGGAACACCGGCTTGCGCGCCTCCATCGCCATCGGCACGAGCGATCGGTAGTGCTTCATCAGCGCGAGGCACCGCGGATCGGCCTGCACGTCGTCGCCTTCCCCGGTTTCGTAGAGCACCGCTTCCCGATAGGTGGACGGGATACGGCGGATCCACTTTCCATAGGCGAGCACGGGCCGATCGAGCCGCACGGCGTGCTGCATGACCACGTACCCGACGGGGTGCATGTCCCCCGGGGGCAGGTCGAGGGCCTTCTCGGGGTTCATGTCCCGCCGCTTCACCCAATCAGTCCGCCAGCGCCGGAGGGTGGGACCGAGGTTCCTCAGGCCCTGGATCGAGAAGAGATCTGGCGCCACCGGTATCACCACGAAGTGGGAGGCCACCAGGGCCGCACGGTTGATGGATCCGAGGTTGGGTCCGAGATCCATGAGGATGAGGTGGCTGCCCGCTCGCTTCGCCGCTCCCTGCAGTACCCGCCAGAACGCCGACATGACGCGGAACTCCCGGGCCTTCTCGTCGAGGCACTTGCTCCACGCGTCGGACAGATCGTCCTCGCGCGCGGAGAGCCTCAGGTCTCCGGGCAGCAGGGCGAGGCCGTCGCGGATGAGGATGGACGGGGCGCCGGTGTCGACGTCGCCGGTGCCGACCATGAGCGGCTCGATGAACCCGTGGATCGTGGATCGTGGTCCGGTGTCCGGCCAGAGGGCCTCGAACTGCTCGTCATCGAGGAATGCCGCCGTCAGGTTGCTCTGCGAGCGTGAGCAGAGATCCCCCGCGAGCCGCGCCGGGACGAGGCGCGAGCAGCGCAAGGAGCGAGGAGGACTCGACCTTGCGGAGCCGGTCGAAGACGACGAGCGACGAAGCGA